>JAFGEX010000091.1 GCA_016931355.1 bacterium | reverse complement strand
CTGGCATTGGCGTATCTTTCGCCGAGATTCAGATAGACCCCGGCTATTCTGCCTTTCCCGTAATCCGCGATGGATCCAGCCATCCGGGGGGAACCCGATAAATCATTATCCTCAAATATTCTGCCGAAAGCCCGCGCTCCGGGTCCGGCGCTGACATCGCGCGATTCGGACCGGATGCCTGCCATCCATCCGCCTTGTTCCAGGCCGTTCACCTTCTCCCGGATTTCTCCCGTCCATTCCACGCCCAATTCGTCCTTGAACAGGTCCGCAGCCCGTGGCCCGATCACGAGCAGGTTTCCGCCATTTTCGACATATTCGAGCAAATCCCGCCTGAAATCCGGATCGATCCATTCCCATTCAGGCCACACGAGAAGCGGATACTCCTGCATGCGGCCTGCCAAATGATGCTCCATCACGATGTCCACCACCTGCTGGGATTCGAGCAGGCATTGCAGGATGCCCTGAAGCGGCACGAGTTCCCCGCCCCATCCGGCGAAGAGATTCCGGGCCTTGCGGTAAAAGGCCTTGCCGGAATACACGAGCCCGACCTGGGGCACAGGTTCCGCCCTGTGGCAACAGCGCTGCCTCTCCCTGCAGAATTTCGCAACCGCCTCCATGAGCTCCATCTGCCACATGCGAACCGAGGCATCGCGCTTCTGCGGAAAATAGGCCTGGAAACCGCCGCCCAAGGCCAGAACCACGGCTGCTTCCTGCTCGAGCTGGGGCAGGGTCTTGGTGCTGTACAGGCCGTCCGTCCAGGTGAAGCTCCAGGCCATCAGGTCCCATGGTTTTCCCTGATGGACCATGCAGCGGCCCTCCAGCCTTGCCGAATTCAGGCTGTTGGTTGCGGAAAAATCTCCGGAAATGAAATCCACCGGCACGTCAACAGGCTCGGGCATCATGGAGCTGTATGCCCAGTTGCTGGCCACTTCAAAATCGCGTGTATGCAGATGCAGGGCCTGCACGTAACGGCCGAGATAATCCCGGAAGCCCTGCCTGTTGAATTCCGAAAATTCGAACCAATGGGGATCGGACGGTTGACGGGGTGTATCCGGAATCCCGGTCCTCTTGCGGAACAACTCCAGGGCCTTCGCGCCGTAATCCCGTTTCATGCCCCAGCATTCGCCGTCCACCCAGATTCCGTCTATTCCGTACCGGTCGATCATTTCCTTGACCTGCGGGATGAGCAGGGAATCCGCATAGGGTCCGAAAACGGATGTGGCCCTCGCATCCGCCTTGCCTTCCGAATCCACGACGGCCCATTCCGGATGCAGCCTGACCGCTTCCTCGTCCAGCACACCGGAATGGTGCACATACAGGGCCACGCCTTTCTCAGCCGTGACATCGCGCCATATCCTGAGCGGATCCCGGACGAATCCGGGGGCCGGATTTCCGGCCTTTGTCGGATAGCTTGACAGGCCTCGATGGCCCTTGGAATCCACCTGGATGTAATCCGGCTTCACACCTTCAAGGATGGATTCAACCATTTCCCGGGTGACGTTTTTCCCGATTTCCGTACAGTCCTCTCCCGCGTGAAAATCAAAATGAATGCCGAGAAAGCTTTCGGACCGTTTGAGCCTTGCCGGAGCATCCCCCGGACCGGACAGAACCGGCACCGACGCCTGCATGCCGATTACGAACAGGATCGCGGATACACCTGTTTTAAGCATCGCATCCTCCCGGCTCTTTTGGATTTTTTGACTCAGGAATAGGACAGGATCATTTTAAAGGAAAGAGGCCAATAAATCAAGTGAAAATTGACTGTCATCCTGAAGGCCTCGTCCCATCGGAATCCTGCCGCATATTGAAAAACCGATATTCTATTTTCCGTGCTTGACTTTTACATCCAGCCGCATTATAATGTAAAGATATTCCGGAACTGAAGCTTCCCGGCATAGAGCAGCCGGGGAATCTTCGATCCGTACAGAAAAAATATTTGTATTCGCTCGCTTGCCCCGGGTCAAAGCCCGGGGCATTCCCCGCGGCAAGCTGCGGGGAATGCGCTCGCTGTCAGATTCAAGGAGCACTCATGGCACAAACACAGCCCCCTGCCTATGATCTCGAAAATCCGTCGCTCGTATCCGCAATGGACGAATGCCCCCTCTGGTCCGCGCCGTTCGGCCTGAAACTTCTCGAAATACTCCGGATGCAGAAAAAGATGACCGTCCTGGACATCGGCCCGGGAACCGGTTTTCCCCTGCTCGAAACCGCCATGCGGCTCGGCAGGGATTCTCTGGTCACCGGAATTGATCCGTGGAAGGCCGCAGCAGCCAGAGCCGTGCAGAAAATCCGGGCAACCGGCATCCCGAATGCATCCATGATCCGCGGATTCGCGGAACATCTCCCGTTCAAGGCGAACCGGTTTGATCTCATCCTTTCCAACAACGGGATCAACAATGTCCTGGACATGGCTGAAACATTCAAGGAGTGCAGCCGGGTGCTCAAGCCGGGCGGACAGTTCGCCTGGACCATGAACCTCGAAGGCACCATGAGCGAATTCTACGACGTGTTCAAGGAGACGCTGTTCAAGAACGGGATGGGCAGCCTCGTGGAATCGGTTGAAAATCAAATCCACTCCAAAAGAAAACCGCTTGACGAGGTGGCGGATCTCCTCTCGGAATCCGGGATGCGCATCAACCGCATCGTCAGGGATTCGTTTGTCCTCAGGTATGCGAGCGGCTCCGCCATGATGGGCCATTTCATGATCCGCCAGGCCTTCCTGGATCCCTGGAGATCCATCGTGCCGGAAGGGAGGCGGGATTCCGTGTTCGGACAGATCGAGAACACACTGAACGATATGGCTGAGAAAAACGGGGAACTCCGGATGACGGTCCCGTTCGCGGTTCTGGACTGCACGACGGAATAAGCAATCAAACAACTGCGATGCACCTCCAATGTGCGTCGCAGTTAATTTCATTCGGAGTTTTAAAACTGAACGCCCGGGAAATAACAATCCCGGGCGTTGCTATGTAAAGGGACCTTGCAATCTTTGTTCCGCATCAACCTGCACGCAACAGCGACATCCCGAGGCAATCAGAAGGTAACCTTTTTTGAAAAGGTAACCTTCTTATTTTTTGATTCCCTGAAATCTCATCAGCCTTTTTTCCGAATCCCGGATGATTTTTCATTTCAGGCTTTTTTTGTCCCCAAAACACCCAGCATGACGGGGATCCCGAAAAACAAATGGCCCGTGACCGAGTAGCCACGGGCCATTCCAATCATCCAATCCGGATCGAACGGATTATTAATTTTTTTGTTCTAAAACCCCGATGCGCGTTTCATGATCGTCCAGCTTGAGATCATGACGCTGAAGAGCATGGTAAACAGCGGCCTGTTCGGTCTGCCCGTTGGTGATGAGCCCCGCCAGGCCGTCTATGGCGGTCATCACACCGTCGAAACGCTCGTGGGTTTCCTGCTTGAATTCCTTGAGATCATTGGAAACCTGAACCACCTGAACCGCAACGATCTCGATGTCCTTTTTGACTGCGGCGATCTCCTGATGCAATTCGGTTCGTAATCCTGAAATCTCCTGATGCAGTTCTGTTCTTAATCCGGCGATCTCCTGATGCAGTTCTGTCCTGACTGCGGTGATTTCCCGGTGTAGTTCTGTCTTTACTGAGACGATCTCCTGGTGGAGTTCTGTCTTTACTGCGGCGATCTCCTGATGCAGTCCCTTCGCTGTTGTTTTCAAATCTGATTTTACACCTGCGATCTCCTGATGCAGTCCCTTTGATGTTTTACTGAGATCCGCCTTTGTCGCGAGTTCATTTTTCATTTTTTTCTTCCTCGGCTTCATGAAAGGGGATCTGGAACTGACAGGTGATAATAATCAATTTTCGTTTTCTTCACAAGCAAAAAAAAATTTTATCGTTGAAGGGAATGCGACGCCCGGGATTCCCCCGTACCGGGCGATATTATCATCTGGATTCCCGCCCTTGCCAACAAAATGCCATCAGCTTTGTAGAGGAATATTTTCCCTTGCTCTATCAAAACAAAAAATCATTGACATACTAATTTTGTCTCATTATATTAACTTAAACGTTATCGAAAACGCTTAAGTCTTTTAAATTTAATCTTTTTTGAATAAATCACCTGATTGACTCAAGAAAAGGAATCTGCCATGAAAACCGCGAATTGGATACCCATTGTTCTATTGGCCGTAATCCCGGTCCTGCTCACAGCCCAGGGCCTGGTGGAGAACTTCGACAACAACAACCTGGCTGCAGGTTGGGGCGAGACCGGAGACTATCAGCTGACGGAAACGAACGGGGAACTTAGGATCGATGCGAACAAGCGCTCGACCTGGAACGCGTTTACCTTCTCTTTTACAGCGCTGGACATCTCGGCCAATCCCTATGTCAGCCTCAAGGTCAGGACTGAAAAGGATTTCAACCTGGGATTCTCGGTATGGGACAATACAGGCAATTACGCGTATCCGCAGGATATGTACCAGGAAATCGTGGTTTCGAACCATTATCAGGAGTTCACTTTCGACTTTTCAGCGATTGCCGGTGTGGACCTGACAAAAATCGTCATGCTGAACTTCGTGTTCAACCCCGGCGGGGCCATGCGCTTCGAGGGGATGGTGTATTTCGATGATCTCCAAATCGGGGACCAGGCCGTTGTTGCGCCTTTCATCACCACCATTCCGGCTCAGAGCCATTACATCAATGCGCCTGAACAGACCTTGTCCTTCAGGGGCGTGCTGGATCCTGTTGCTGGGGCTAATCCGATTACCATTACAGCGTCGAGCTCGGATCAAGCCCTTCTCCCCGATCCCTCAGTACAATACACGTCCGGTGCGTCAACAGGAACCCTGACCTACAGTCCTGCAGCTGACCGTTCCGGAACCGCCACGGTTACTGTCACAGTGACCGGTCATGCACCGGACGCAAAGGCCATGACGTTCGATGTTTTGATAGAAAAAAATCTGGCTCCGGGAATTGCGCCCGTGAATCCGATCAAAGCGCAGTCCGGGATGAAACTCGCAGTCCCGCTCACAGGCATATCAGACGGTAATCCGAATGCGGAACAGGCTGTTCAAATCTCAGCTTTCAGTTCCGATACATCGATTGTCCCGGATCCCGCTGTTCTTTACACGCCGGGAGAGCCCTCTGCCCTGTTGAGCTTGATGCCGAAACCTGATCAGACCGGACCTGTGACAATCACCCTGTTCCTGAAGGACGACGGAGGAACCGCGGACGGAGGCATGGACAGTTTGACAACCAACTTTCAGGTGAACGTTTACGACAATGTGAATGATGCTCCCACGCTTCAGCCGATTGAGGATATATCCCTGCTGGAGGGATCCGGCGAGACAGCAGTCACACTGAACGGCATATCGGACGGGGATTGGGATTTGCAGCAGAACCTGACCATCACCGCTGTGAGTTCCAATCCCTCCCTGATCCCCAATCCGACCGTCGAATACGCTTCGCCGGATTCGAATGCATTGCTGCGCCTGACTCCCGCGCCGGGCAGGACCGGCAACGCCGTCATCACGGTGACGGTATCGGACGACGGCGGGACAGCAGGCAATAACGGCGACGCGTCCGTGACACGAACCTTCAATGTTCAGGTGCGCATGCGCCCGACCATCGGATTCGAACAGGACTTCAATAACGGCGTGCTGCCGCCCCAGTGGCCTCCGGACTGGGACCCCGGCCTCGGCGAGAACTGCCACCGCTGCTCCATCGAGGACGGCGCCATGAAAATTGAAATCGACAAGACGCGCACGGGAAACATCTGGGCGGGCCTCTGGTTCAACATCAACGAGGAACTGGACCTCAGCGAATACCCGTACATCAGCATCACCATGAAGACATCGGTCCCGGGCAAGGAGATGCTGATCTTCCTCTGGGACGCATTCGACCATTACAACACGGGCGGTACGGTGCGTCAGCGGGTTACAGGCGATTTCGTGGAATACTTTTTCGACTTCACGGGCCTGAATCTGCAGGGGGACGGAACCGTGGTCGATTTCTCCAGGATCAAGGCCTTGCTGATCAATTTCGATCCGGGACAAACCCCGCTTTTCGTCGGGGATTTCTGGTTCGACGATTTCCGCGTCGGGACATTTGCGCACCGGGCGCCTGTTCAGCCTGTCGTGACCCTGGATCCCGTGCCTGATTTCCCGGTCCCGAAAGATGCGGGTGCACATAACATCCTGCTTTCCGGCATCAGCGACGGATCAGACGGATCGCATCCGGTGACGCTTGCGGCAACCAGCAGCACCAAGGGCGTGATCCCGGTTCCGACAATCGGCGCCGTTGAAGATAGCAAAGCCTGGCTGACCTTCACGCCTGTTTCCGGAAAGACCGGCAATTCCACAATCAAGGTCACGGCATCGGCAGAGGGATCCAAGTCCGTTTCCCGCTCGTTCCGCATTGATGTCGTGGAGATGTCCGACGCGTCTGCGGCTCGCGTGGACATCGACCTGTCCGCATCCCATCAGACCATAGACGGATTCGGCGCATTCATGGGATCCGGAAGCGGCGTGATCGCGGACCGGCCTCTCAGGCTGGCTGCGGACATCGGAATGACCATGGCCCGGTTCGGCGTGATCGACGTGGAATTCGAACCTGTGAACGACAACAGCGATCCGGACGTCACGGACTGGTCGAGGTTCGACACGGATGCCGTACCGCTCGAAACCATGCGCCTGCTCAGGGACAACACAGATGTGGAGAAATTCATCCTCACGTTCTGGAGCCCGCCGGCCTGGATGAAGCGGAACAAATCCCTTTCCGCTGAAGATTGGTCCACGGACAACAAACTGGAGCCGTTCTATTACGAAGAATACGCGGAGCATATCGCAGCCCTGATCCGAACGATACAGTTCGAGACCGGTATTGAATTGTATGCGGTCAGCCTGCAGAACGAGCCCCAGTTCAACGAGCCGTATGCCTCCTGCCAGATCAACCCGAATGAGATGCGGGATCTGATCAAGGTGGTCGGACCGCGCCTCGAGGCCGAGGGATTGAATACGAAGATATTCTGGGCCGAGGCCCTGCCCACCCAGGGCATGATTCAGACCTATATCACGGCCTTGAAAAACGATCCCGAAGCAGCCCGGTACGCGGACATCGTGGCCATCCATAATTACGATGCGGACGGCATCCACGTGGGAGGCGCGGGCGCGCAGGAATGGGGCCGCATCTACAACTGGGCCCAGACCGGCGAG
>JAFGEX010000090.1 GCA_016931355.1 bacterium | reverse complement strand
TTTATTATACGGCGCGGGACAGGGAACAGGTGATCAACAGCTATACGAGTGCGATCACGGGCGAGAACCATACACCCTGGCTGAAGGCGGACTGGGGAGCTTCGTATGCGGATTCCCGCGCCCATTTCCCTTATGATTATGAAATGGATTTCACAGAACCGTCCATCCTGGAAAACGGAAAGATCATTTCACACATGCTTCCGGTACCCGATTCATTGATGCACGGCCCCCCCGAATCGTTCATTCCCTATGCGCTGAACAATTTCGACGCCGCTTCCCTGTATACCGCGTATTTCCGGGACGAGGAAAACAGCGATATTGAGAGGACCGCGTTTCTGGATCTCTCGCGGGATTACACGATGGGACGGCGTCTTTCAGGAACGTTGAAACTTGGCGGAAAATACAGGGACCGGGCCCGGGAGCGGTCGCGTTCGGAATTATTTTCTCCCTATTATAATTCCGCCATTCCCAATTACGTCGATTCCGCCGGAACCATTGTGGAGAAGAATTATGCAGGCACGCGTTTTGAGGACCTGTCCGTTGTCGGGAGCAGTATTCTGTTTTCAAATTTTCTGGATGATCAGCCGGTGAACCGCGCACTCTTCGGCAAATATGATCTGTATCCGCTCACCAACCGCGACGCCCTGCGGGAATGGTGGGATTACAACCGGAAGGGTTATTCGGATCAGGCGGGGACCAATGCGGAGTATAAGGCCAACCTCGAGCCGGATGCGGAATATTATAAAATCAAGGAAAGAATTTACGCCGCCTATGCCATGAATACCCTCAATTTCGGACAAACGGTAACACTGATCAGCGGTGTGCGTATGGAACATGAAGAAGATGACTATACCTCCAGATTCACGCCCGGCACGCTCAGCGGATTCCCAGTGCCGACCGGTGTCATCAGGGACACCTCCGCTGTGCACAAGGAAACCCTCTGGCTGCCGAACTTCCATCTGACCGTAAGGCCTTCGCAGTTCATGAATGTCCGCCTGGCTGCTTACGAGGCGCTGGCCAGACCGGATTACAATTACCGGCTGCCGAGTGTGGTCAAGAAGGCTCGAAGCACCTTTTTCCCGGGCAACAACATGTATGTCGGCAATCCTGAATTGAAGGCTGCTAGAGCCTGGAATTTCGAGGTCAACACCTCGTTTTTCAGCAACAAAATCGGTCTCTTTTCCGTGTCCGCTTTCTACAAGGATATCAAGGACATGTTCCAGCTCATCGACGGCCTCCCCGTCACGGGACAGCGTGAGCTAGACAGTCTGGGCATACACGAACAACAGCCCTTCGGCAAGAGTGACGACCCGATCGTCCTGACATTCCCCTACAATTCCACCCATCCGACGATTGTCAAGGGGATTGAAATCGAGCATCAAACCGATTTTCGTTTCCTCCCTGGACTGTTGCGCAATATCGTGCTGAGCTACAACATGTCGTTTGTCCGCTCGGAGACGTTCGTCCCTTTCGACGACGATACGACCGTGTATGTCAAGCCGTTGCCCATGTTTCCGCCTGTTCCGGTCACCACCCACCGGCCGGCTGAACGGAAACAGAAGCTGCAGGGGCAACCGGAGTTTTTCGGGAATATCGCCCTGGGGTACGATATCGGCGGATTCTCCATTCGGCTCTCCGTGTTCCACCAGGGGCAGTTCAACCGCACTTTTTCCGCAGACGGACGGAGCGACGGCATCATGGATGCCTTCACCCGATGGGATCTGGCCGTGAAACAGGATCTCAGCCCGCGCATTTCGATCCTTCTGAATGTGAACAATCTGTCCAATACCGAGGAAGGGAATTCGACATTGAACCGGCTGCAAGGTTGGCATCTGGTCAACGAAAGGCAGATATACGGACGGAGCGCGGATCTGGGGGTACGGATCACGCTGTGATAAGCGAAAGGCCGGAATCCATGGAGAAATCATTCAATATCCATTTTTCCTGATTCAATCTATTATGAAATGAGAAAGGAGGGGATGCATCAAGAACTTTTACAGGCAAGGGATGGTGGGTTCACGTACTTTAACTGATGGAGGTCAAGATGGGCAAGAAGCTTTATTTTCTGTTGGTACTCGCGGGATGTCTGTCGCTGTCTGCCGTCGTAAACGGGGCTGAGGTCGTCATACCCCCCAGCGACGGAACGACCTATCTCAATGAACAGATAGCCACGGATCAGGCCTCTGCGGGCGATCCGGACCGTGTGTACGTTTTACAGCGGAACGGCATCTACATGTGCAACGGAGTATTGACAAACACCGGCTGGGTGCTGCGGATCAAGGCAGAAGACGGCGACGGCAAGATCCCGCTCTGCTACCTCGTTACGAACGCCGGCACCGGCACATTCCCGAGCCATTTCATCGAAATGGGCGAGGATGTGATCCTTCAGAACATCGGCCTTGTCGGATTCGTCGAGGAACTCCCGGGCCAGATCGCCAATGATCCTCCGAGGCTCATCCGTTCAAAAGCGGCGGGATTCGACCTGATTCTGGACGGCTGTCTCATCACATCCTCTCGCGGCGAGCACATCCGTCTGGAGCAGGCAACACGCGTGGTGAAAATCACCAACTGTATTTTCGGAAACATGGGCGACCTGGGCACCTCTAATCTCGGCGCAGGAAAACCAATCGATTTCAGGGATGCGTCCTGCGATTCGGCCATCTTTCTGAACAACACCTTCGTTAATTTCCAGGACCGGATCATCCGCCACCGGGCAAGCAAGGCGCCGATCCGCTTTTTTCAATTCGAACACAACACGGCTTACAACTCGATGGGCTATCACGGCACTATTGCCCTGGGCTGGCTGGGCGACGAAGCCATCATCAAGGACAACCTGTTCATCGACACCTTCATTGCCGGCGCAGACACGGATAAGGTGCGCCAGTCCGAGTTCAACGAATCCGGTGAGCTGGATGCACGCAATGGACTGGGCCTGATGACGTGGGTTATCTCGGTTCCGAACGACACCACGGAGTGGACGGTGAGCGGGAATTATTATTCCGTGAGCCCCGAAGTCCAGGCTTTTTACGACCTGCATGCGGCTGCAGGCGTCCTCGGCGAGGGTCCTCCCCTGACGGCGCACATCCTCGGCAGGCTGGGCGTTGGTTCCATCAACGCGTTTACCAAAGAGAGCATTGAATTGACCGAAAAACCAGCTCCCATGGTGAATCTTGCGGAATGGTACCGCTTGCCAGCCGGCGGGAACAAGACGAAGAATACTCCGAACGCCTGGTGGAACCGCGAAACGGATGACTATGACCGAAGGCTTGCCGCCTATTATCTGGACACACTGGACTGTTCCTATCCCACCGGAACCATGGCCTATTCGGGCGGCGAGAACGGATTCCCGGCCGGTGACCTGAACTGGTTCCCGGACATGAAAGCCATCTGGGAACAGGGCATCGGGCCGATGGATCTGGTCGTCGTTAATCCAAGCTTTGAGCTGCCCGGCACCGCGAAGATCAAGGGCTGGGACGGCCCCGGCTCCTGCTCCGATCCCGCATGGGCCGGCGCAACGGACGATATCCCGGGCTGGAGCGCGGACGCGCAGGCATTCGATTCGGGCGTTGAACAAGGACCTGCAACGGACGGCACCTGGACCGCTTTCATGAAATCCGGAGATCCCCAGGTCTATCAGACGCTGACCCGGAGAATACAGGCCGGCGAGACCTTCCTGCTGCGTGTGGATGCGCAGAACACCTGGCAGGCCACCGATCTCAAGCTGGTACTTTACTATGTTGACGGGGGCGCAAAGGTGACTGCTGCAGAAGCCACGGTTCCGGTCACTGGCTCCATGCAGACGTTCAGCCTCCTGTTCAAATCCGATGATGTCCCTGCAGCAGTCGGCAAGCAGATTGGCATCGGTTTCGAGAACGTCAGCCCGGAGGCCAGTTCCTGGATCGGCCTGGATCAGGTTATGCTCGACCTGGTTACCAATCAGATTGTTGTGGACGGGAACAAGGATCCGTTCTTCCATACCCTGACCGGCCCGGATGACGGTTACCTGCAGATCCGGTCCTATGCGGCGAGCGACAACGGCGCGCCTGTGGACGACGCGGACCTGTCCGCCAAGATCTGGACCGCCTGGGATGCCGAGTGGTTCTACCTCTATGAAGAGGTGATGGACGACACGCTGTCCGGAAGCGCCACGAACGTGTGGGAAGAGGACGAGATTGAACTGAAGATCGATCCCCAGCCCACGGACAGCACGGCGAATTCGGTCTGGGACACGAGGCTGACGGCGCTTGATATGGGAGAGGGCGATGTCGTTGCCGCGGACAATCTGAACAGCGTGGCGGGCGCTGCGGACAAGCAGTGGGCGAGAAAAATCATACCCGGCGGATACGCTTTGGAACTGGCGTTCAAGTGGTCCGTGGTCAAGAGCGGCGCCGAGACGATCACACCCGCTGTGGACGAGATATTCGGGGCCGGGATCAACCAGCATGACAACGACGGCGCGGCCAAGCGGCAGGCGTCCATCACCTGGGCTGCGGCTCTGAAGGACGCGATCTATAACACACCGAAATACCACGGCACCGTGAAGTTCCTCCCGGACAACAAGCTGCAGTTCATCCCGAGGAACAACGTAACCGGCCTGACGAACCCGGTCCCCTATGACGGGAGCGATTACACGCCGTCGGCTGCGGATGATCTGTACACGGTTCCGCTGGTTTTCAACCTTGACCAGAACTACCCGAATCCGTTCAACCCATCGACACGCATCCTGTTCTCGATCGACAAGCCCGGCCGTACCACGCTGTCCGTGTTCAACATGCGCGGCCAGAAAGTCGCGGAACTCTTGTCCGCGGACCTGCAACCCGGCATGCAGGAGATCGTGTTCGACGCCTCGCATCTGGCGAACGGCGTCTACATCTACAGGCTGGAATCGGGCGACCGCGTTCAGATGAGAAAGATGGTTTTGATGAAATAAGGCGTTTTGAAGTCTTTCCCCCTTGGTTGTTCGTGCAACTGGGAGTGGGGGGGGCATGGAAAACCAGCTCCATGCCCTCCCAAATTTTAAAGGATTCCAAAGACAAAACAAGAGCTTCATGCAGACAACCGTCCAAAGATCCTGCAGCCTGGGTTGCGTTATTTTCATCGTCCTGTTTATGCTTCCGGGCTGCGTGTCCAGGGAACGCCAGGACAACCCGTGGTCGGAGCGCATGGCCCTTTCCGTGATTCATCGCGCTCCGGAACCCTGGAATCTGGACACCGAAAAAACCGGGAAATGGGAATATACCTTCGGTCTCGTGTGCAAGGCATTGCTGGAAGTATGGGAGGGCACACAGGACGGGCGGTATTTCGAGTATGTGAAGGCCTATTACGACCATCACATCGATTCCGCCGGACAGATTACGGTGTACCGTATCGACGAATACAACATCGACCGGATCAATTCAGGCAAGCCGCTGTTCCGCCTTTTCCGGGAAACCAGGGACGAGCGATACCGGAAGGCTATTCATCTCCTGCGGTCGCAGATGAAAACGCATCCGCGAACGTCGGAAGGCGGATTCTGGCACAAGGCCATTTATCCGCATCAGATGTGGCTGGACGGCATTTACATGGCGTCCCCGTTCCTGGCCGAATATGCCGCAACTTTCAATGAACCGGATTTGTTCGATGATGTCGCGAAACAGGTGCTGCTCATGGAAAAGCACGCCCGCGATCCGAAGACCGGACTGCTCCGTCACGGCTGGGATGAGAGCCGCTCGCAGCGCTGGGCGGATCCTCTAACGGGCCTTTCCCCGCATTTCTGGGGCAGGAGCATGGGCTGGTACGCCATGGCGCTCGTTGACATTCTGGATTTCTTCCCTGCGGAGCACCCTCGGAGGCCGGAGATACTGGCTGTTTTGAACCGTCTGGCAGCGGCCGTTGTCTCCGTCCAGGACAGCACAACCGGGCTCTGGCATCAGGTCCTGGACATGGGCGGCCGGGAGGGCAATTACCCGGAGTCTTCCGCGTCCTCGATGCTGGTCTATGCATTGGCAAAGGCCGCCGGAAAGGGTTATCTCCCTGCATTTTATTTGGAGGCGGCCCGGAAAGGATATCAGGGGATACTGGATCATTTCATCGAAGTCGATGCGGACGGTCTGGTGAATATCCACAGGGCCTGCGCAGTGGCAGGCCTGGGAGGCGATCCGTACCGCGACGGCTCCTATGATTATTACATTCACGAGCGGATACGCAGCAACGATCCCAAGGCAGTCGGGCCTTTCATTCTGGCCAGTCTGGAAATGGAAAAAACCGGCAACCGCTGAAAAATAACGAAAAGCATCTGACACAGGGGCCGATCTTTCATGAAAAAAACCATCAGGATTTCTCGCCTGACTTGCCGCATGCTGCGGATGTGGATCGGCGTATTGTGTTTCATCGCGGTTTCCTGCCGGTTCGGCGATTCCGGCTGGGGGCGCGTCCCGGAAATCATCCGGCAGATCGTCCTGCCGGACATACCGGACAGGGATTTCCCGGTGAACGCATTCGGCGCAATCGGGGACGGCAGGACCGACTGCACCGGCGCTATCCGGAAAGCCATTGACTCTTGCCATGCAGCCGGCGGCGGGCGTGTCGTTTTTCCGGCCGGCGTGTATT
>JAFGEX010000089.1 GCA_016931355.1 bacterium | reverse complement strand
GCCTGGATTGGCGCAGCTCGCCCGGATCGTGAACCATTTGAAGTCAGGCCGCGCAGCGGGCGGCCGGAGGACGACTGAGCGGGACAGTGGGACGGCCGGTCCGAAGACCGCCCCCTTTCGTCCGGGCCGGGGATCCGAAATAGAGACTGAAGAACTAAAATGGCTGAGAGGCATTGTCAACAGCATACAGGAAGGCATCAGTATCCTCGACAACAAGATGAACATCCTCCACGTGAATAGCGTCATCAAGTCCTATTACAAAGACATCCTGCCGCTCGAGGGAAAGAAATGCTACCGCGCCTATCACGGGAGGAACTCTCGCTGTCCGAACTGCCCGAGCCGCAAGACCCTCCTGACCGGCGAAACGGGCCGTGCGATTGTCCCGAGGAGAGGGCCCGACGGACAGAGGAACGGCTGGCTGGATATCTCCAGTTTCCCCCTGAAGGATGCGAAAACGGGGAAGGTCAGGGGCGTCATTGAATATATCCGGGACATCACCGAACAGAAAAACACCGAGGATGCGCTCAAAAAAAGCGAAGAAAATTACCGCACCTTCATACAACACTTCCAGGGGATCGCCTATCAAATCGATCTGAAGACGCATCAGCCGGTCTTTTTCCAAGGAAAGGTTGAAACGATCACCGGCTACACACCGGAGGATTTTGTCCAGGCCAAGATAGGCTGGCAGCAGCTCGTTCATCCGGCGGACATCCCAAAGATTCTGATTCAACGAAAGGCTCTGCGCAGAAATCCTTATTATATTGCGGATGGTGAGTACCGGATCATTCACAAGGACGGCACAGTCCGGTGGATTCACGACATCGCCCAGAATATCACGGATGATTCCGGAAAACCCTTCCTCTATCAGGGCATGCTGCAGGATGTCACGGAACGGAAGCGTGTGGAAAACGCCTTCCGGGAGAATGAGGAGCGGTACAAAAGAATCACCCAGACGCTGACGGATTACATCTTCACGGTCGTTCTGAAAAACGGAAAGCCGGTGGCAACGCGGCACGGCCCGGGCTGCGTGGCCGTGACAGGCTATACGAGCGAGGAATTCGAGGCGGATCCCTACCTTTGGCTCAACATGGTGGCCGAAGAGGACAGGCCGATGGTCCTGGCGCAGGCAAAGCGGATCTCAACCTGCATGGACACCGCCGCGATTGAACACCGGATCAGACGCAAGGACGGCCGGATCCGCTGGGTGCGGAACACGCCGGTCCTCCATCGCGATACGGACGGAGCCCTCATCGGTTATGACGGACTCATTCAGGACATCACGGATCGAAAAAACTTTGAGATCGCCCTTCAGGAAAGCGAGTTGAAATTCAGGACCCTGTCCGAAGAATCCCCGAACATGATCTTCATCAACCGGAAGGGACGCGTGATCTACGCCAACCGGAAATGCGAAACCATCATGGGATACACCCGGGCGGAATTCTATTCCGAAAAATTTCAGTTCATCTCCCTGATCGCTCCCCGGGACAGGGAAAGAATCATCGCCATTAATCAAACACATCTGCAGGGAGAGGAAGTCGCGCCCTATGAGTACACCCTGATCACCAAAGACGGCAGAGAGCTGAATGCGATCATCACCACAAAACTGATGAAATACGAGGGCGGGGACGCCCTCCTGGGCATGATCACGGATATTACGGACCGGAAAAAGGCAGAAAACGCGCTGCTGGAAAGCGAGGACAAGTTCCGCACCCTGTCCGAGGAATCGCCGAACATGATCTTCATCAACCGGAAGGGACGCGTGGTTTACGCCAACCGGAGATGCGAAGAGGTCATGGGATACACGCGTGCCGAATTCTACTCCGGGGACTTTCAGTTCATGTCCATCATTGCGCCGCGCTACCGGGAAATGATTCTGTCCACATTCGCCAGGCATCAGAAAGGCGAAGAAGTGGAGCCGTATGAATACGCGCTCATGACCAAAAGCGGCAGCCTCATCGAAGTCATCACCACGACCAAACTCATTCGGTACGGCGGGGAAAAGGCGATACTCGGCATGGTCACGGACATCACGGACCGTAAACTGGCCGAGACGGCCCTGCGCGAAAGCGAAATCAAGTTTCGTTCCATATTCGAAAACTCCCGGGACGCCATCGGCGTGTCCAAGGCCGGTATTCACGTGATGGTCAATCCGTCCTATCTGAAAATGTTCGGATATGAAGAGCCGGCCGATCTGATCGGCCAATCCATCCAGAACATCATCGCACCCGCCGAGCGGGAACGGAACACGGAGATTATCCACCACCGTATGAAGGACGAGACGGCCCCCCTTCTCTACGAGACGCGCGGCCTGAGAAGAAACGGCTCGGAATTCGACATGCAGGTCTCCGTCTCCACATACCGCCTGGACAGCGAAGCTTATTCGCTGGTCATGCTCAGGGACGTCACAGCCCATAAGCAGGCGGAGATGGAGCTCAGGGACTGGAAGAAGCGCTACGATCTCATCGTGGCTTCGGCGGATGAGGTGGTCTATGAATACAACCTGGCCAAGAGCACCCTATTCTGGAGCGGCAGCATCGAGAAAGTCCTAGGCTATCACCCGAGCGAGATCCGCGGCGGCATGCGCGTGCGCAACGACATGATCCATCCCGATGACCGCAGGGACGCCATGAGGCGTTTTCAGGAGGCGGAGCTGGAAAGCACCCCGTACGACGTCACCTATCGCTTCAGGCGCAAGGACGGCGAGTATATCTGGATACACGACAGGGGCTTTTTCATCCCGGGACCCTCCGGCCATGCGGAACAGATGCTCGGCATGATGGAGGACATCACGGCGCGGAAGCTGATGGAAAACGCCCTGCGCGAGAGCGAAGAGAAGTTTCGATCCTTCATCGAACAGGCTTCCGAAGGCATTCTGCTTGTGGACGAGCAGGGCCTGACGAGCGAATGCAACAAGGCGTTCGAGCGGATACTGGAAATGCGGCACGAGGAAGTGATCGGCCGGCCGTTCTGGGAAGTCATGCACCGGATGGTCCAGACGCAGAAACAGTCGCCTGAAAGGCTCGCCTATATGCGGGAAACCATCCAGGAAGCGACAAAGACCGGGAAATCGCCGTTCTTCTATCGCGTGATGGAGTACGACATCCATCCTGCCGGAAAACAGGAGAAAACCATACTCGTCACCGCCTTTCCGGTGCGGACCGACAAAGGAATACGCATCGGTTGCGTGATCTCCGATGTCACGGAACGCAAGCAGGCCCAGCAGGCGCTCCGGGAGTCCGAAGAAATGCTGCGGTTGATCTTCGACAACGCCTCGGACGGCATCAGCGTGTACGAGGAATTCCCGGACACCAACATCCGGCGGCTTGTGGAATGCAACGCCCGTTATGCCGAATTCGGGGGCCGGACGCGGGAGGAATTGCTGCGCCTGGGGAACACCCTGCCGGTTCAGAAGGAACTGGACCGGAAAGTCTCAAGCCGCAAGGAATTTCTGGACACCCTGATCCGCAACGGCATGTACAAGGGATTGTTTTCCTGGGTGCGGCCGGACGGCAAGGAAAGCTACGTGGAATATCATGCCGTCCCGGTACGAAAGGGAGGCAAAGTCCTGGTCGTGGGCATTGACAGGGACATCACGGAGCGCAAGAAAGCCGAGGAGGCCCTGAAGGAAAGCGAGCAGAACTTCGTCGCACTGGCCCAGAACGCCCATGACGGCATCCTCATCGCCCAGAATCTGAAATCCCATGCCTATGTCAATCAGCGCGCCGCGGACATCGCCGGGTATTCCGTGGAGGAAATGCGCCACATGGGATCCTTCGACTTCATCCATCCGGACGAAATCCGTAAATGCCGCCAGTGGTTCAAGGATAGATCCAGGGGCAAAAAGGTCTCATCCCAGTTCGAGACCCTGGTTTTGCGCAAAGACGGCTCCTCCGTACCCGTGGAGGTGTCGATCTCCAAAACCCTGTGGCACGGCAAGGCGGCGGATCTCATCCTGGCCAGGGACAATACGGAGCGGAAGCGGATGGAGGAGCAGATCAAGGCCGACATCCATGAAAAGGACGTACTGCTCAGGGAGTTGCATCACCGCGTCAAGAACAATCTCCAGATCGTCTCCAGCCTTCTGAACCTGCAGGCGCACAGCGTCCAGGACCCGGCCACGTTGTCCATGTTCCAGGAAAGCCAGAACCGGATCCGGTCCATGGCTCTGATCCATGAGAAGCTCTACCGTTCGGACGATTTCGCCCGCATCGATTTCGCCAATTACATCCAGGACCTGGCGCATCAGCTGTTTAGGTCCTTCGGCATTTTCTCCGGAGCCGTACAACTGAAGGTCGAAATCCAGGGCATCTACCTGGACATCAATTCGGCCATACCGAGCGGTTTGATCGTCAACGAACTGGTGTCGAATGCCCTGAAACACGCGTTCCCGGAAATACGGAAAAATCCCAGCGGTGCATCGGACAGAAAGCGATGGATCCGGATCTCCATGGAGGAGGACGGCCGTTTTCTGATGCTGCGGATACAGGACAATGGCGCCGGATTTCCGGAAAATCTAAATTACAGGGACACCGCTTCCCTGGGCCTGAAGGTGGTCATGGCGCTTGTGGAACAGCTCGAAGGCGAAATCGAACTGGAGAGAAAGAACGGGACTTCCTTCATCATCCGTTTCCCTAAACAGAACGCATGACGATACGCTGAGAACGTTTGTCACTCCCTGCAGCGAGGCGTGGACATGCCGATTCTGATCGGCTGAAAAAGCGCTTGCCGAAAAATCCGAGGTCGCCATGAAAATGAAAATCGCCTTCCTCGTCATTCCCCTGATCCTGGCATCTGTCCTGCCGGCAGGACAGGATCCTGAAAAAATCTATTCCTATGACAGCCGGATCCGCGTCAATCCGGACGGATCCATGATCGTGACGGAAACGGTGCGCGTCAACTGCAGGGGGGACCGGATCCGGAGGGGCATATACCGGGATTTCCCGACGCGCTACCGGGACGGTCACGGCAAATGGGTGGTCGTCAAATTCCAGCCTCTCGAAATTCTCCGCGACGGCAATCCCGAACCCTGGCACATGGAAAACCGCTCGAACGGCAAGCGGGTTTACATCGGTTCGAGCGCTGTTTATCTCGAACCGGGCGAATATACCTATTCCATCTGCTATGAAACGGACCGGCAGCTGGGTTTTCACAAGGATTTCGACGAGCTGTACTGGAACGTGACCGGCAACGGATGGGAATTCGTAATCGACAGGGCGAGCGCCTGCGTCGAACTGCCGCCGTATGTGTCCGAGGGTGTCATCGGTTATGAAGGTTACACGGGGCCCCAGGGATCCAGGGAAAAAAATCTCTCCATGTACAGGGAGCCTTGGTCCTCACACATCTGTTTCGAAACCACACGCCCCCTGTCCCCGCGGGAGGGCCTGACCATTGTGGTCAACTGGAAAAAGGGTCTCATCCCCGAACCCTCCGCAGCGGAGAAGGCCGGAAATTTCGCGCGTGACAATCTGGGTCTTTTCATCGGTATCCTGGGTTCCATCCTGCTCCTGGCCTACTATCTCATCGACTGGTTCAGGGTCGGCAAGGATCCGGAGAAGGGCACGATCATCCCGCTCTTCTTCCCCCCGAACGGCCTTTCACCCGCCATCCTGCGCTATATCCGGGACAAAAAATACGGTCACAAGGCCTTTACAGCCGCATTGATCAATCTGGCGGTCAAGGGCGCCATCCGCATCCATCAGACGAAAAGGACCTATTCGATCGCAAAAGAATCCTCAACAGGCGTGAAATGGTCTCCGGAGGAAAAAAGAATATACGATGCCCTGCTCGCGGACAACCGGGAATTCGAATTCAAGACGGGAAACCATTCGAAAATACAAAACGCCATCAAGGGGATGAAGACCGTTCTGGAAAGGGATTATCAAAAAACGTATTTCATGACCAACCGCCGGTATTTCTGGTTCGGATCCCTGATTTCCCTCGCCATCCTGGGCCTGTGCCTGGTCACATTCCCGGACAAGTCCGCCCTGGGCATTCTCTTTTTCCTCGGCATCTGGAGCATCGGTGTCTTCTTCCTCGTCAGCCGCATCGTGCTGGCCGTGAAAGCCCTCCTGACCCAGAAATCCGGACGCGCCGTGGCCTTCGGCGGCCTCATCTTCTTCACCCTGTTTTCCATCCCTTTCCTCGCCGGCGAGGTGTTCGCCCTCTGGGGTCTTTCCCAGGTGACGTCGCCCCTGTGGTTTTTCATCATCCTCGCTTTGTTGGTCATCAACGGCGTTTTTTTCAGGCTGATGGAAGCCTATACCCCTGCGGGCAGACGGCTGATGGACCAGATCGAGGGTTTCCAGCAGTACCTGTCCGTCACTGAGGGGGAACGTCTGCGGCTCATGAATCCTCCCAGGCGGACACCGCAACTTTTTGAGGATCTTCTCCCCTATGCCATTGCGCTGGACGTGGAGAAGGAATGGGCAAAGCAGTTTGAACAGGTGCTGGCCCGGGCCGCCCGGGACGGCTCCTACACCAGCCCGGCCTGGTATTCCGGGAGTTCGTGGAATCCTGCAAAACTCGGCGCTTTCACCTCTTCTGTGGGGAGCAGCTTCTCGTCCGCGATCTCATCGTCTTCCACGCCGCCGGGATCCAGTTCGGGCAGCGGGGGCGGGGGGTCATCGGGAGGCGGCGGGGGCGGCGGGGGAGGCGGCGGATGGTGACCGGAGGGCTCCCATCCGATGAAATCTGACAAGCTGCTGCGCGTTCTGGGGCCTGTGGACACCCTGACGATTCTGGTCGGATCCGTGATCGGGTCCGGCATTTTCCTCGTCCCCAACGCCATAGCTGCTCAGACACGCAGTTTCGGCCTCATGCTCGCCGTTTGGGTCGTATCCGGCCTGCTGACCCTGTTCGGCGCGCTTTCCTATGCGGAACTGGGAGGCATGATCCCCCATGCCGGGGGTCAATATGCGTATCTGCGGGAATCGTACGGAAAGCTCCCCGCATTTCTCTTCGGATGGACCGAATTCTGGGTGATAAAGGCCGGATCGATTGCCGCGGTCGCAGTGGCCTTCGCCATGTACGCAGGCTATTTCATCCCCCCAGCCTGGCAGCAGGCTTTTCATCAAACCGTCATTTTAAATCTCGGAGTGCGCATCCCGCTGGAAGAGATCGGCGTGAAGGTCACGGCGGTTCTCTGTATTTTGTTTCTCTCGGCCGTGAACTACCTGGGCGTGCGCTTCGGCGCAGCGGTTCAGAATCTGTTCACATTCCTGAAGGTCGGGGCCCTGGCCGGCCTCATCCTGGCCGTTTTCCTGTTCGGACGTAGCGCACCGGATGCCTTTTCCCCCCTGTGGCCGGACTGGCAGGAAGCCGGATTGTGGAGCCGGTTCGGAGTCGCCATGGTGGCTGCGCTGTGGGCGTTCGACGGATGGAACAACACCACGTACATGGCAGCCGAGGTCAAAAATCCCCAGCGCAACATCCCGCTCGCCCTGTTCACAGGTACCCTGCTCGTCATTGCGGTTTACCTGGCAGCCAATTGCGCATATGCCTATGTGCTCCCCATGAACGCCATCGCCGGTTCGCGACTGGTCGCATCGGATGCGGTGCGGACCTTCATGGGCCCTGCGGGTGGAGCGGTGATTTCGGCGGCTGTCCTGGTGTCGACTTTCGGCACGGACAACGGCATGATTCTCTCCGGCCCGCGCGTAACCTATGCCATGTCCAGGGACAGGGTGTTTTTCAAGGGCATGGGCAAAGTGCACCCGAAATACCGCACACCCCACATTTCCGTTGCGGTGCAGGGGATCTGGTCCGCGTTGTTGACCCTGTCCGGCCGGTTCGATCAGCTCTTCACCTACGTCATTTTCGCAGCCTGGCTGTTCTATGCCATGACCACGGCAGGCGTGATCATCCTCCGGATCAGGAAGCCCGGCGCCCAGAGGCCGTACAGGACCTGGGGCTACCCGTATGTTCCCCTGGTCTTCATCCTGGCCTCCTCCGCCCTGCTCGTCAATACGCTGGTCACAGACCCGCGGGATTCGCTCCTGGGCCTGGTCATCGTGATGCTGGGTGTTCCGGTGTATCTGGCGTTCAGGAGGAAAAATCAAAAGAAAGATTGAGCCTCATTCCCTACGCCCAGTAAAACTGCGGGCATCAGAAATCCCGCGGAAACCATTCTCGTGCCTATGGTCCTCCGTAGGCACGCTAGGCCATTTTAAGCATCCACGGGGACCGTGGGTGCCAGATTTAAGAACGTGAATCTGATTCGGACATGGGTATCCCCTTTTAGGAAAGACCGGTTCTTGCTCCCACGGAGGACCGTGGGAGCAAGAAAAAATCTCAAATTCTCGGTCCCACGGAGACCGTGGGACCGAGAATCAAGCCGCGGGGAATGCGCTCGCAGCCGTAGCCATCATCGCCGCTCCCGTGTTCCTATCCCCCATACCTGTCTTCTTCCCTCCCCGCAGCCCTTTCCAGCCGCTCCAGCACGTCCTTGATCCGTATCCCGGTCGTGTAGTCGATCCACTCGCCCTTGAAGTCCTCCCGGCTGCAGTTCAGGCTGCGATTGACAGCCAGGATGAGCCGGTCTGATCCGGCCTGACGGATCTTGGCCATTTTTTTTGCCAGGTATTCCGGGGTCCAGTACCCGACGATTTCCATGTGAATCTTCTTTCCGTCATTGCGGCGGAAGGTGAAATCCGGGATGAACACCGAATCCTCCAAAACGATGATGTCCCCCTCCCGTTCGATGGTCCAGCCACGGCTTTTTCTTGCGAACTTATTGAAAAACGTTTCCTCCAGCCTGCTGTCAAAGGGCGGCACAGCCGGATAATGCGAACTGAGTCCGGAATTCGAATCCAGCAGGAACATTTTGATGCCCTGCCGGGTATGGACATCCGCAACCAGGCTCCAGGATTTGGCAAGAAGAAGCCCGGGGAGGAAGACAGCTATGCGGACCCCGTAACGCTGGGTGTTTGAAAAAAGCGACGCAGGGCCGCTGATTTCAATCTCGTATCCTTCAGGGATCTTCCGTATTTCATGCATGAGCCTGGAAAGCCGCAGATACTGGAACACAGTTCGGTAATCGCCCGAGACGCGCACCCGGGCAGACTCCGCACGATAGAGCACGGCCTGGGCGAGCGCGAGATTGTACCTTTTCAGCAGGCCTTCTGCCGTCACATCCGGGCGGAACGAGAAGAGGATGCAATTATCCGGCAGGTCGCCGTAGAGACAGGCTTCCATTTCCCCCGGGGGCATCCCCGTTTCCCGCGCGATTTCGGCGAGCACATCGTCCCGCGTCCTCGGATGAAGCAGGTCAGGTTTGGACACAACCGGATAATGTTTCTGAACCGAGGCAAAAACACGCTCGCGGAAACCGGGATAATCCATGTCCCGGGAGGGGCGGAATTCGCAGGATTCCTCCAGGAGCCTGGCCAGGCCCCGGATGATCTTGTAATCCGTACGTTCGCCTTCCAGGCCGAGAACCTCCTCGTCAAGCGCAGCCCGCGTTCCGCCGGTACGGGCCCTGAATATCCGGATGAGTTCCCGGCAGAGTTGAAGATATTTCTCCGCGTCCTTCCGCAGAATGTAGGAGGGTTTAATGAAATCCCCCTGGATGCGGGACCTGGCCAGGTCACCTGTAAGCATCCGAATCCCTCCGCCTGTAGGACACATGGCCCTCAGCTGTTCCCTGAACCACCACTTCGTAGAGAACCGCCCGTTTCCCGCTCTTTTTCCGGAGGATGCGGCCGAGGCGCTGGATATGCTCGACCGGACTCGCGCTCCCTCCGAGAATCACGGCCACATTCGCCTCAGGCACATCCACGCCTTCATTCAGGACCTTGGATGTGACGAGGAAGCGGTATTCGCCGCTGCGGAACCGGTCTAGCACGGCCTTGCGCTCGCGCGTATCCGTGTGATGGGTGAGCGCCGGGATCAAAAAACGCACGGACAGGTCATAGGCCAGTGCATTGTCCTCCGTGAAAATGATGACGCGGTCCCTGATATGGCGCTTGAAAAGCGATTCCAGGATGTCATATTTGGCCTGTGCGCGGTGGAATATCCTCCGCATTTCCGTGCGCGCCAGAAGGGCCTTCCGCGCCTCGGACTTCCCGGCGCTTTCGCGGATGAACCTTTCCCACCCGCCTGCGAAATAGCGCACCTTGTTTTCCTTCACGTATCCTGCATAGGCGGCTTCGTGACGCTCATACAGGGTCCTCTCGCTGTCCGCAAGCCGGACCGGAATGCGCACGATCTCGTATTCAGACAGCCTCTCGCCCTTCAGATCCCGGATGCGTTTCTCGTAAACCACCGGCCCGAGGACGCGGGACAGCTCGACATGACGTGCGTCGGGCCTCCTGTAGGTCGCGGTCAGGCCGAGACGGAAAGGGGCGATGGAAAGCTCGGGGATCTGCAGATAGGTGGGGGCTGCCAGATGATGGGTTTCATCGAAAATGAGAAGCCCGAAACGGTCGCCGTACCGGTCCATGTGGCGGAACGCGGAGTCGTAGGTGGTGACCGTGACCGGACGGATCTCGTGAAATCCGCCTCCGAGTATGCCGGTTTCGATTCCGAACGCGTCCGTGATGCGGTCATACCACTGGTTCATCAAATCCAGGGTCGGGCAGACCACCAGGGCGCTCATTCCGAGCCGGGCCATGGCGTGCAAACCGACCACGGTCTTGCCCGTGCCGGTCGGAAGCACCACAGACCCCCGCCGATTCCGGTTCTCCCAGGCCTGCAGCGCCTCCTCCTGATGGGGGAACAAATCCTGTTCAAATTTGAATCCGAAGCGAATGGAATCAAAGCGGGAGG
>JAFGEX010000088.1 GCA_016931355.1 bacterium | reverse complement strand
TGTCCGAGGAAAAGGAGAAGGCCAGGCTGGATTTCTGGGAACTCAAGGTGGAGGAGGACCGTTACAGGCAGGAATTGATCATGCGGCTCAGACACGACATAGCGGATGTCGTGGCTTACGACCGTATAGCCGAGCTGGCGGAGAGAAAGATGGACCTGCTCGACAGGCGCATCGGCATGATCGAACAGATGCTGAGGACCGGTGAACGATCCGTTGTGTATTATACAAAGGCTAATATGATGCGGGCGGAGGCCCGGAACGATTTCGCCAGGGCCGTGCAGAACCAGGCTGACGCGCGGCGAAAACTGGCCAGGCGCGCAGACATCGATCAGCATGCGCCGGTTCAAACACACGATCCCGTGGAAATCCCGGATGATCTTGACAGGCTGACCGCGCTCGCGAACGGATTCAGGCCCGAGACGGGGCTGGTCCGCCGGCAGATCGAACTGGCCCTGAAACGGCGCCGCATGGAGCGGCTCAAGCTGATCCCCTGGTTCAATTTCATCGAATTTTCCTGGCACCGGGAGCAGACCCGGGCCGAGGACTGGGCCGAGCTCAGCATGGGCATCGAGCTCCCGCTTTTCGACTGGAACATCGGGAATATCCGCGCGACCAATCTGTCCGTAAAGAAAGGGGAGGCCAGGTACGGAGCCGTGCTGGAATCCATAGACGAGGATGTCCGGTCCGCCTACATGCTGTACCGCGATCTTCTGCTGGACTGGAAAAATTTCAGGATCAGCGCCGAAGCGCATATCCGGGATGCGGAGAAAGTCGTTTCCGAGGCCCTTGTTTACGAGACGCTGCGGCCCGATGAAGTCCTGGAGATGGAGCTGACCCTGATCGACACCCACCGCCTCATGACGGAAAAAAGACGCGATCTGGCCTATGCCCTTTCCGACCTCCTCTTCGCCCTCGGAGTTGAAAGGATGGAACAGCTTTCGGATGCTGCGGAGGACGAGGACTGACATGGAAGACCTCAGCAACATCCGGCGCTATGAATTGAAATACCTGATCAATGAATCCGTCGCAGCCGGCATCAAGAACTACATCTCCAACATCTGTTCGCTGGACAAACATGTCCCGGCTGGGGAGTCGGGGTACATCGTGAACAATCTTTACTTCGACACGCCGGACCTGCGGTTCTACCATGACACGAAATTCCGCAAACTGACCCGTTACAAACCGCGCGTCCGTTATTACGGGAATGAAGCGCGTGATCTGATCTGGCCGGAAATCAAGTACCGCCACTCCAGCATCATCTGGAAGAAACGCTACAGCCTCCCGGTTGAAGAATACAAGGGCCTTTTCATCCCCGGGCGATCCGGCGACGCGCCCAGGATCCGGATGTTCATCGAACGTTTCGAGGACCTTCTGCACTGGACCGGCGCCCGGTCCGTGCTCCATGTCCGTTACTTCCGGGAGCCCTATGTGACGGATCTCGAAACGTACGGCCGCGTGACATTCGACCGGAATCTCTGCTACAGGCTGACGCGCGGCTCGATTGACCTGGATTACAGGGAAAAGGACATGATGTACTACGACGATCCCGTGACCACCATGAACTTCAACTCCCCTGTTCTCCTGGAAATCAAGGTGGAGACGAGAGTCCCGGTCTGGACCGTTGAACTGATACACAAATTCAACCTGGGGCAGAGGGGATTCTCTAAATACTGCTACGGCATAGACCATGCGCTGGGTTATTTGACTCCCGGCCGGAGACCGGTTTTGCATGACTGCGCAAGCCCATGACAACGGCCGCAGAGTGCCCGGGGTGAATTCCGGGCCTGCCCGCCGGTCCTTGGATAGGAAATGCGCTTGCCGGTGGATTGAAACTCCCCGCCGCAAGCGGCGGAGACTCTTCGATCTGTAGGGAAAAAGAAATTTATATTCTCTCGCTTACCCCGCGGCAAGCCTCGGGGAATGCGCTCGCTGTCAGATTCATAACAAGAGGTGTAGAATGAAGAGGATTTTGTGGATTTTATTCCTGATTGCAGGCCAATCCGTGCTGGCCGGCGATATCGTGATCAATGAAATCATGTATCACAGCGTGGGTACGGAAGTTGAATTCGTGGAGCTCTACAACGCAACCGGATCGGATGTCAACGTCCAGGATTGGACCATCCTGGACGACAACGACGGCCACAAGCCGTGCAAATTGTCCGGGACCATCCCGGCCGGCGGATACCTGATCGTGACCGGCAATCTCACCCAGTTCACTGCGCGATACCCGGGCGTTTCGCCCGTAAATACAAATGTCTATGATACGGGCTCCGAAGCCTGGTCACTCGGAAACGCGGGCGATGCGGTGAGGCTTTATGACGCGGCGAAGGTCCTCCAGGACATCGTTGTTTACGAGGACGGCGGAGACTGGCCCGCATCCGCGGACGGCAACGGCCCTTCGCTGGAGCTGCTGAATCCGGCCATGGACAACAACAATCCCTCGAGCTGGGATCCCAGTACGGGCAACGGCGGCACGCCCGGACGCATCAACAGCGCCTATACCGAAAATGCGGCGCCCATCGCGAGGGACGGGACCAGGCTGACGGCTCTGCCGACAGCCGCGGATGCGGTTGTCGTGACCGTACAGGCGTTCGACATCGAAGGCCTCGCGAGTGTCTCGTTGCTGGTCAATACGGGGAGCGGGTATATCTCCACGCCCATGAATGACAACGGCTCAGGCGGCGATGCAGCAGCCGGGGATTCGATGTACAGCGCGGTCATCCCGGCCCAGCCTGGCGGGACCCTGGTCAAGTACTATGCGCTGGCAACGGATGCCGTCGGGCAGACGGACACCTGGCCGAATCAGGCCCCCGCTTCCTACGAGGCCTATACGGTGGGCTACAAGCCCCCCAAATTGCGCGTCACGGAAGCGCTGGCAGTCAACGGCCATGTCAACCAGGACAATTCCGGCGAATACGACGACTGGATCGAGATACACAACGAAGACGCCGCGACAGTCAACATCGGCGGCATGTTCATCTCCTCATCCGTGAATTCGCCCCAGATGTTCCAGCTGCCGTCCAGAAACCTGGCCCCGGACGAGTACCTGATCATCTGGGCGGACGACGATACCCAGCAGGGGAACCTGCACGCTGATTTCAAACTCTCCTCCGAAGGGGAGGATGTCGCCCTGTTCGAAACAATAGACCACGGCAACGTGCTCATACACGGCTGGAAATTCGGCCGCATGAGCGAGGACATCTCCATGGGCTTCAAGCCCATGGATGCGACTGCGCCCGAATACCTGAAGAATCCGACGCCGGGCGCGTCCAACGAGACGAGCGAGCTTTTCTCCCCGGTCTGCATCAACGAATTTCAGTCCACGAGCAATTTCGGCGGCACGGACGACTGGGTGGAAATTTTTAACCGGGGCAGCGCTCCCTTCGACCTCACGGGCTGCTATCTCTCCGACGAGCGCGGCGAAAATACCAAATGGAAGTTCCCGGGCAAGATCATTCAGCCGGGCGAATACCTGGTCATCTACGAGGATGTGCTGGACTTCGGATTTTCCTCGGAAGGGCAGGACGTCATCATGCTCTCGGCCGCTGACAGCCTGACCGGCCTGGACTTCTACGATTTCGGACCACAGACCGCGGACAAGAGCGAAGGCAGGAGCACGGACGGCGTGGCCTACTGGACCAAGTTCGACAATCCCACCAGAGGAAGCGCGAACATCTCCTCCTGCGTGGATTGCGGCGAACCGGCCGCGGTCCCTGAAGACCTCGTGCTCTACGCGAATTATCCCAATCCCTTCAATCCCGTGACGACTCTGTCATTCTATGTCCCCAAAACCGAGAAAATCATACTGAAGATTTTCGATGCATCCGGCAGGGAGACGGCAATGCTTGCGGATGGCGTCTTCCAGAGAGGCAGGCATGACCTGACCTGGAACGCGGAGGGCCGGACGACCGGCGTTTACTTTTTCTCCGTACAAGGCGCCGGATTCCGGAAAACCGGGAAAATGCTTTTAATCAGGTAGGAGCGGACCCTTGTGTCCGCCCGTTTTCTGAATCATCTTTGCGGCCAGATGTTGGGGCTGACCCTCGTTGGGGCAGACCCCTGTTGGGGCAGACCCCCGTGTCTGCCCCCTTTTTTATCACGGAACTGATTTGGAGGCAAATCATGAAAAATGACATCCCCTCGTTCCTTCTCTTCATATTCTTATCCGCAGGCGTCCCCATTCTTTCAGGGCAGGAACAATCCGACCCCTTCCTCTGGCTTGAAGACATCGACGGGCAGCAGTCCCTGGAATGGGTGAAGGCAAGGAACGGCAGGACAGTCGAAACATTGACCGGCCATTCCGATTTCAAGGACTTGAACGGGAAAATACTCAGCATACTCAATTCCAGGGACAAGATCGCCTATCCTTCCATACAGGGGGAGATGATCTATAATTTTTGGCAGGATGAAATACATAAACGCGGCATCTGGCGGAGAACACCGGCCCAGGAATATGCGGAGCAGGAACCGGAATGGGAAACGGTTCTGGACATGGATTCTCTCAGTGATACGGAAGCCGAGAAATGGGCCTTCAAGGAGGCAGATTTCCTGTGTCCGGATCTGGATATATGCATGGTCCGCCTTTCGCGGGGAGGCAGCGATGCGGTTGAAATACGAGAATTCGACCTGCGGAAAAAATCGTTTGTAGAGAACGGCTTTTCCCTGCCTCAGGCCAAGGGAGGTGTATCCTGGATAGACAGAAACACACTGCTGGTGGCTACTGATTTCGGACCGGGCACCCTGACGGAATCGGGATATCCCCGAATCGTTAAAATCTGGAAGCGCGGGACAGCCCTCGCCGAAGCGGAAACGCTTTTCAGCGGAAACGAATCGGACATGGGCGTCTGGGGCTTCGTCATCAACACCCCGGAACGTCAATTCGTCGGACTGATGCGGATGATCACCTTCTTCACAATGAACCATTTTCTTTTTGATAAAGGTGAACTCAAAAAGATCGATATACCGGAAGATGCCCAGCTGAACGGTTTTTTCAAAAACCAAATGCTGGTCGAATTGAAATCGGATTGGACAATAGAAGGGAAAACCTACAGACAGGGCGCGCTGATCGGCATCGATGCGGATCGATTCCTGAAAGGGGATCGTGACTTCCACGTCCTCCGCCGGCCGGACGAGCATTCCAGCCTGGTTTCCGTTTCATACGCGCGGAATTACCTGCTGGTCAACACCCTGAACCGCGTTCGAAGCGAGCTTTATCGCTATACTCTTGCCGGCACCGAATGGAAATCCGAAAAAATCCCGGCGCCGGATTTCGGAGCCCTCAGAGTGGCGTCAACAGAATCTTTCTCGGATCTGGGTTTCTTTGAATATGAAAACTTCCTGATCCCGGGCACCCTGTACCGGATATCGGGATGGGAAGGACAAATCGAGGCCGTCAAGAGCCTGCCCCATTTTTTCAAAAACGGAGATCTGGAAGTGAAACAGATGGAAGCAAGATCCAAGGACGGCACACCCGTCCCCTATTTTCTGGTGGCTCCGAAGAATCTGCCTTTGGACGGCTCCCATCCAACGTTGCTCTACGGATACGGCGGATTTGAAATATCCGAGACGCCGTATTATTCGGGCATTTTGGGATCCGCATGGCTTGAAAAAGGCGGCGTTTATGCCCTGGCCAACATCCGGGGCGGCGGTGAATTCGGCCCGAAATGGCATCAGGCAGCCCTGAAGGAAAACCGCCAGAGGGCGTTTGATGATTTCATCGCTGTTTCAGAGGATCTGATCCGGCGGAAAATCACCTCCCCTTCCTGTCTCGGAATCATGGGCGGAAGCAACGGTGGTCTTCTGGTTGGTGTGGCATTTACACAAAGGCCGGATCTTTTCTCCGCGGTCGTCTGTCAGGTCCCTCTGCTCGACATGCAGCGTTACAATAAGCTGCTCGCGGGCGCAAGCTGGATGGGGGAATACGGAAATCCGGACATCCCGGGGGAATGGGAGTACATACGGAAATACTCGCCCTTCCACAATCTTGCAGCGGACCGGAAATATCCGAAGGTGCTGTTTACGACCACGACACGCGACGACCGCGTCCATCCCGGCCATGCCCGCAAGATGGCTGCAAAAATGGAGTCCCTGGGCCACGATTTTTTTTATTATGAAAACATAGAGGGCGGCCATGGTTCAGGCGTGACCAATGAACAGAGGGCTTTCATGCGGAGCCTGGAATACATGTACCTGTGGAAAATGCTGAAATAAAGGTCATGCCCGGCCTGTCCTCTTTTTCCTGTAGGCCAGCACCAGTTCCATGAAAATCTCCAGGTCGCCCTGCAGATCGAACGGGACGCCGTCGAAATAGAAAATCCGCACCGGCATCCCGTCATGATCCCGGCTGACGGACGGGTACACCGCCTCGGTCACGATCGCGTTCATGCACGTGAACGGGCTGATGTCGATCACGCCGTCGCATCCGGAACGGTGAAAGCTGATGGCCTTGCCTGTATTGAGCGTCATTTCCCCGAGCGCCTTGGCCGCGGGCAGATAACCTTCGCTGCCTTCCAGAATCTCGGAAGTGGACGCCTCCCTGCGGCCCGAGAAAAGCGCCGACAGAGGAGCGAGCAGGGCCTTCTCGTCATGACGCTGAACCGCGTCCCGGACATGCACGCCGATCATGTCCAGGCTGAACGCGCGTCCCCTCTCCCTGAGTTTTCTCGCCCTCTCTGCATTCGTGTACCAGACCCACTCCCCCACATCCGCCATCCAGCATTCGCCCCCGAGCGCTTCGACATGGCGCATGAGATTCTGATTGCTGAAGCTGTCCAGCCTCAGAAAAATCTCTCCCACAACGCCGACCAGCGGCCTGTTGCCCGGCTCCTCCCGGATCCGCATGGAAAGGTATGCGTCCCTTGCTTCCTCCATTTTGCCTGCGAGAAGCCGCAATTGTTTTCCCATGGGGATGGATGCATCCTCGAGTATGAGGCAGCAGTCCGCATGCATCCTGTCCTGAATGGACTGGCTTTGACCGGCTGCAGCCTCATAAGGCCTGAACATCAACAGCAGCTTTCTCAGGATATCGGATGCCAGCACGGCCCGCCAGGCTGTGCGCTGAAAACGCATCACGTTTCCGCCGATTCCCTCGTACTGGTCGCTGCTCGTGGGTGAGAACACGACGACCTGCCCGAGCCCCATATCCTTGAGTATTTTCCGGACGAGCGGCGCGTATTGCCCGAAACGGCACGGCCCGGAGGAGGTCGGCATGAAAAACGCGGTTTTCGCGGGGTCGAATCCTTCCGATTCGATCACCTTGAGAAAATTCCCCAGCGTGACGCGCTGGGGAAGGCATTCCTCGCCCGTGGTGAATTTCGCTGCCAGTTGCAGGGTGCGCTCGTCCGAATGCGGCGCGAGCTCCGCTTTGATACCGAAGGAACGCATGGCTGCAGAAAGAGCGGATGCGCCGACCGTGCTCATGCGCGGGACGATCAGCCTCCGGCCTGCAATCGGATGGGAAGACGCGATACGACTCATCTCTTACAGCATCCCCTTGCTTTCCAGAAAAGCCTCGATGCGCGTCATCACGCCCGCATCATTCGAATGGCTGTCGAGCTGGAGGAAAAGAAACGGCCTTCCCGCCGCCTCTTCGATGAAGTGGCGGATGTACGAATCCGGTCCGCACTTGAAATTGCTGATGGCGATGAGGTGGAGATTGGGATATGGCCTGGTCCAGAGCGCGGCCTGCAGGATGCGGCGGCCGTAATTCCAGAACATGTGGTTGTGCACGGGCAGGATGTCCATGTCTGCCAGCGGGAGAAAATCCATCGGGATGACATTTGCGCCGTAAATCTGCCTGAGCTTGGCCGGGAGGTTCAAGTTGATCCCGGGATCGTAGAGATTGTAAGGCCTGCCGAGCAACACGACGGCGGGCAGGCTTTCCTTCAGAACAGCATCCAGAGCCTCCGCCCCGGCCTTCTGCACAGCCTGATGAAATTCTCCCTGAGCCCGGTACGCGGCGGCAACCGCGTTCCGATGCCTTTTTCTGTCCGCCCGGAAAGGCAGGGTCTTGTACAATTCTCTTTCGACATGCCGGCACCCGAGATGAAAATGAAGAGTCGGATTCCACAGGCGCTCCTTCAATCCCGCAAGCATGGGGCTGAACGAGGCTGTCAGCGAAACGGTCTGGCCCCAGGGACAGACAAAGGCGGGATCGGAATCCTCCGGGCTTTCCTCGTTCACCACATGGGGGAGAAAAATCCGGCCCGGATTTTTCACGAGGGCCGCCAGGTGGCCGTGCGCAGCCTGAACGGGGAAACAGGGCTCCGCCACTGCAGCTTCTACGCCCAGACGCACAATTTCCGCATGGGTCCGGGGAGAGATAGACACCTCCCATCCAAGGCTTTCAAAATAGGCGTTCCAGAAAGGCAGCCGGTCGTAAAAATAAAGGCAAGCGGGGATCTGAATCCCATGCGCATCCGGCGCGTGAACAGGCCCGCTTCTGGAGGACAGGGCCCGATCTCTGAATTGAAGCAGATCCGGTATAGACGGGCGCCTCGACGTTTTCGTCCTTTTCCGGTACCGGTCGGAGCACTTGTCGCCCCAGTAGCTTTTCTCTCCATCTATTTCGAATTCCTGGATGGAACAGTGGTTCTGGCATCCGTTGCAGGTAAATTCCCTGATATTCCAGAGCACCTTCCCCAGATCCCAGCCTCGGAATCGCGTCCGGCCTGCTTTTGTATCCCGCCTGTCACGCGCCAGCAAAGCCGCGCCAATGGCCCCGATGATGCCGTTGAAAGGCGGGACAATGATGTCCTTATCCAGAGTGGTGGCGAATGCCGCAGCAACGGAATCGTTGTATGCGGTACCCCCCTGGAAAAAGATGACTTCACCGATGGGCCTTTTTTTAACCACCCGGTTCAGATAATTCTGCACCACTGAAAGCGCCAGCCCCGCAACGATATCCTCCTTGGAAACCCCCTGATGCAGATAGGGGATCATTTCCTTTTCCATGAACACCGTGCACCGCTCCCCGAGTTTCAAGGGAGCCATGGATTGCATGGCCAATGCCGAGAATTCATCGATGATGGAAATGCCCAGTTGTCCGGCCTGTTCCTCCAGGAAGGAGCCGGTCCCGGCTGCGCAGGCCTCGTTCAGGGAAAAATCGACGACTGTGCCGTTCCGGATGGAGATGAATTTCGAATCCTGGCCTCCGATTTCGAAAATGGTGTCCACGTCCCTGCCCAGGTATCTACGGCTCACGTGCATGGCGCCGGTCTTGTGCGCCGTGATCTCATCCTTGACCACATCCGCGCCCACGACAAGGCCTGCGAGATCCCTGCCCGAACCGGTGATGCCGACTCCCAGAATGTCCGCCCTGCCGCCCGCTGCTTTTTCCATGTCCATGAGGGATTCACGCACGACTTCCACGGGCCTGCCGCGTGTCCGGACATAGATGCCGTGCACCAGATCCCCGTTTTCCGTGATCAGGGCCAGATTGGTGCTCACGGAACCCACGTCGAGACCCAGGTAACAGCCGGTTTTACGGCCTCCCGGAAGAGCGACCGGCGCAACCCGTTCACGCAGCAGCAGCACTTTTTCGAGGGACAGCGGCTCTGTGGTCGGGTACACGGGCTTTTGGTCGGAGGATGCGGAAAGGCAACGACCGGCTTTGGAAGGCCTGCCTCTTCCGGAGACGATCGCCGCCCCGATCGCACCGGTCCAGGCATGGCATTGCGGGACGATCAGGCCGCCGTCTTCCAGGCCGAACTGGCTCCGGAATGCGGCGACAATCCCCTGATTGGCCGCAACACCGCCGATGAGAACGGCCGGAGGCCTGATTTCCTTCCCTTTCGTGACCCCGGCCTTGTAATTCCGCACAACGGACTCGCAGAGTCCCTTGATGATTTCTTCAGGCCTGTATCCGGCCTGCTGGGCATGTATCATGTCCGTTTTGGCGAATACCGAGCATCTTCCCGCTATACATGCCGTTCTTGGGGCCTGAAGCACGCGGTCCCCGATCTCTTCAACCTTGAAATGCAGGCGCTCCGCCTGCTGATCGATAAAAACTCCGGTTCCGGCCGCGCATTCCCCGTTGCTCCCGTAATCCAGGATCTGCACGCCCTCTCCGGAATGGCTGGAAATCCGCATGAACTTCGAGGATCCGCCGCCCATTTCGATGACGGTCCCGGCTTCCGGATACAGAAAATGCACCCCTTCTGCAGCCGCCCGGAAGGCATTTACGTACAACGCGCCGTACAGGCGGGCCGGCACCTTTCCCCCTGAGCCGGTGAACGCCAGATGTATCTCGCCGTGATCCGGGATGCATTCGGAAAGACGTCCAAGCAAAGCCCGAAGCAGCGGGACCGGCTCGCCATGATGCCTGCAGTATCGGGAAAGGAGAATGTCCGGCGTCGGGTCCGGGTTGGAATCCGCCGGGTGGTACACAAAGAACGACGGATCGTCCGGCCGGATCATGCGGGCGGTTTTCCCATCCGGGCAAAGAGCCGCCACCTTCAGGCTCACAGACCCGATGTCCACACCTATGCGGAATGCCTTGTTTTTCATAGAACTGAAAATTTACTACATTTTAGGGGAATAATGCAAGCGGGAAGAAATAAAAAAAGACGGGCATCGTGTTTTGGGCATCGGAAAAATCGGGAATCGGGATTCGGGGTCAGGGGTTCGGTAAAAATGGGAAAAGGGATCAGGGATGGGTTTTCAGGGAATTTGGGATTGCTGATTTCTGATTGCGGATTGAAAGGATGTTTCCAATCCGAGATCCGCAATCCGCAATCAAAAATCCTTGTGCAACCGTCCGTCTTCAATCTTCAATCGCCAACGTATTTTCGTGGCGGTTTCATCCGTTGTATACCAGTCCATTCTTCTTCCGGTACAGATCAAATACAGCCCTTGCCTCATCCGCCAGCATTCCGCGGACGATCTCAATGCCGCTGTTCTCCAGGTAGCGGTAGGATTCAGGGAAAACAGGCCCCTCGTCGAATCCCAATATAGCTGCGTCCTTCCGGTTTGCCCCGCATACGACGCGGTCCACACCGCTCCATAAGACAGCGCCCAGACACATCGCACACGGCTCACACGAGGTGACCAGTTCGCAGTCGGGGAATCCCGGAGCGCTGAGCGTGTAGGACTTCAGCTTCTTCTCAGCCAGCATGAGCGCCATGATCTCTGCATGCAGGATGGAATTGTTCAAGGGTTCGACCCTGTTGACCCCCACCGCCACAAGCCGGTTGCCGGGCTGCTGGAACACCGCCGCACCGAACGGCCCGCCGCTTTGATGCTCGACATTCTCGGCCGCCAGCCTGATCACGAGGCGCATCTTGTCCTCATCCGTGTGG
>JAFGEX010000087.1 GCA_016931355.1 bacterium | reverse complement strand
GGATTTGGGAGGAAACATATTCAATGCTCTTGCATATGGGAATGCAAGCGCTTGGGTTTACTGGGAATTCGCCGAGGGAGACGATCCTAGGGCGAGAGGGCTTGTTTTAAGCAATGAACCGACCTCCCGGTACTATGTCTCCAAACAGTACTACCGGTTCATCCGGCCCGGAGCCGTACGCGTGGATGCTGCTGTTACAGGCGGCGAGATCCCGTCTCTTGCATTTAAAAACGAGGGGGAGTCCACGGTCTCCGTCGTTCTGATTAATTCGAACACGGTGCCCCAGGTGTTGCGCGTCTCGGGTCCCGGCCTGCCCAATACACTGGACATGTACACGACTTCCAATTTCCGGAATTGCGATAAGATTCAGACGGTTTCACCCGGCGGGCTTTTCCTTCTCCCTGCAAGCAGCATCACAACCCTTTACGGATCGACCGTGACCTCCGTTGAGGCTGCAGACAAGGAAATCGAAGTCCCGGAGAATTTCGCCCTTTTCCAGAACTTTCCGAATCCGTTCAATCCGGCCACGACCGTGGCCTTCCAGGTCCCGAAATCTTCCGCCGTAATCCTGGCTGTGTACGACATCATGGGACGCGAAGTCCGCGTGCTGGCCGACGCCGTGTTCCAGGCCGGCAGGCATAAGGTTCAATGGGACGGCCTGGATCATTCAGGCAGCCGGGTGTCGAGCGGGGTGTATTTCATCAGAATACGGGCGGATCAATATACCGCAGTGAAAAAGACAATCCTGCTCAGATAGGTTTACCCAAAACTGCCACGCACATTTGAAAGTGCGTGGCAGTTTTTGCCCTCGCCCGCAGAAGGCGGGATTCCCATCCCCTTGTTCCCAGAACCGGGCTGTGAAGCCCGGCGCCATCCTGCATTGTGGATTTTATAACCCCGGATGATTGAAGCTCCCCGGCAGCTCGCGGCGGGGAATCTTCGATCTGTAGGGAAAAATTTGTTTGTATTCGCTCGCATTCCCCGCGGCAAGCCGCGGGGAATGCGCTCGCTGTCAGATTCAAGACAGAGATCCAGCCGGGAGTAAAAATAAACCAACCCGCGATAATATAACCCACATTTTTTCAATATTTCAATATTTTACCTTGTTTTATCGAAAACCAGGAGTTAAATTTAGCTTTATGCAAACGTTTCCGGTAAATGGGACTCATTGCCGGAATTCCTTCCTTTTCATGGCTTAACAGCCAAAACGGATTGAAAATCATGCAATTCGGTAAATTCGAAGATCAGAATAAGGAATACGTGATCACCCGGCCGGACACGCCGCGTTCCTGGAGCAATTATCTCGGATCAACCACATACGGCGCCATCATCACGAACAATGCAGGCGGATACAGCTTTTTCCACTCGACCGCACAGGGCAGGTTCATGAGATGGCGGCCCAACACTTTGCCCATGGATCAGCCCGGCCGGTATTTCTATCTGCGGGACCGCGACAATGGAGATTTCTGGTCCGCATCCTGGCAGCCGGTAGGCAAACCCCTGAAAGATTACCGTTCCGTCTGCAGGCACGGGACCGCGTACACGATCATCGAATCGGAGTACAACAATATCCGGACGGAAACGACGTATTTCGTGCCCCTGGAAAGGGAATTTGAATGCTGGATGCTGAAGGTGACGAACAACAGTAAAAAATCCACCAGCCTGTCGGTTTTTCCATTCGTCGAATACGCGAGCCACTGGCAGCTCTGGATGGACTGGGTGAACCTGCAGTACACGCAGTACATTATTGAGATGAAAATAGTGGACAGCATCATCAATCACTGCACGAATCCTTTTCTGCCCATAGTCCGCGGCGATTTCGCAGCAGATCCGCAGTCCCGCCATACGTTTTTCGCATTGACCGGCGCGGATATCGCAGGATTCGACACGGACAGGGAGAAGTTCATCGGCCCGTACCGCGGATATGCGAATCCCCTGGCTGTCGAAAACGGGAAATGCACAAATTCAATCGCAGCCGGAGACAACGGCTGCGGCGTTTTCCAGGCGGATCTGGATCTGAAGCCGGGTGAATCCAGGGAGATCCTCGTGCTCATGGGCATCGGCCAGGCGGAGGTGGAGGGGAAAGCAGCGGTCAGGGAATTTTCCGATCTATCCGCTGCGCGCCGGGAACTCGAGCGCCTGAAATCCCTATGGCATTCCAGGCTTTCTGCCATGACTGTCGAGACTCCGGACCCGGAGTTCAACAGCATGATGAATGTCTGGAATCCCTACAACTGCCTGATCACCTACGCCTGGTCGCGTGCAGCCAGCCTGGTTTACACAGGAGAACGCGACGGGCTTGGATTCCGCGATTCGGTGCAGGACCTGCTGGGTGTTCTTCCGCTCATCCCGGAGGAAGCGGGCAAACGGCTCGAACTCATGCTCACAGGCCAGGTTTCCACAGGCGGAGCGATGCCCGTTGTGCGGCAGTATAGCCATAAACCGGGAAAGGAAAAGGCCCCGGAAGAAAAGGAGTACCGTTCGGACGACTGCCTGTGGCTGTTCAATACTGTGCCTGCCTATGTCGGCGAAACAGGCGACACGGGATTCTACCGCAGGGTCCTGCCCTTCGCCGACCAGGGCGAAGCGACCGTTCTGGGCCATCTCCGCCGTGCCATTGAATTCAGCCTTGAAAGGTCCGGGCAGCACGGCCTGCCCTGCGGCCTGTCCGCAGACTGGAACGACTGCATCCAGTTGGGGCCGAAGGGTGAATCCGTTTTCGTGGCCTTTCAACTCAGGTTCGCACTGGACACCTATGCCCGTATATGCGATTTGCTCGGAGAGAAAAACGAGGCGGAATGGTCGCGCAGTGAATTGAAAAAGCTCGATTCAGCCATCCAAAAACATGCATGGGATGGAAAATGGTTCCTGCGAGGCTTCAGGGAGGACGGCGATATTTTCGGCTCCTGCAGGAACGACGAGGGGCAGATCTTTCTCAATCCCCAGACCTGGGCCGTTCTGTCCGGCCACATCAGCGGAAAGCCCGCGAACGCGGTCATGCACGAAACGCATGAACGCCTGGCCACTGAGCACGGGCTTGTGATCTGCGATCCGCCATACGAGAAAACGGACATCTCCGTGATGAAGGCTGCCCTGTTCAACAAGGGCATGAAGGAAAACGGATCCGTGTTCTGCCACACGCAGGGCTGGGCCGTGATCGCGGACGCCATGCTCGGAAACGGTGAACGCGCGTACAAAACCTTCCGCGCCTCCATGCCCGCAGCGTACAACGACAAGGCCGAGCTGCGTGAAATCGAACCTTATGTCTACTGCCAGTCCACGCACGGGGCCTGCAGCCCGCGGAAAGGCGCATCCCGACTCCCCTGGCTGTCCGGATCCGCGGCCTGGTCCTTTTTTTCCGCAACCCAGTACCTGCTCGGGATACGGCCCGAACCTGCAGGTCTGAGAATCGACCCCTGCATCCCGGCCGGATGGAAAGCATTCAGGGTAAGCCGCCGTTTCCGGAATCAATCCCTCGATATTTCCATTGACAACAAAGACGGCGTACAGAAGGGGGTCCGGGAAATCATCCTGAACGGCAGGAGGCTGGAAGGCAACCTGATTCCCTTCGATCAGATGAAGACCGAAAACAGCGTTGAAGTGAGGATGGGATAAAGCCGGCCGGACCTATCCGGCTCTTTCCGCGCAAAACAAGAGGAGGTTGTGATGAAAGAGACTGCCGTTGGCAAGCTCAAACTGACGGAAAAAATCTCATATGGTTTTGGCGATCTCGCGTCCGTGTTGTACTGGCAGACCTTCATGCTCTATTTCACCTATTTCTACACGGACGTGTTCATGATTCCGGCTGCTACTGCGGCAGCCCTGTTCCTGTTCAGCCGGATCTGGGACGGCGTCAACGATCCCCTGATGGGCATACTCGCGGATCGCACGAAAACACGATGGGGGCATTTCCGCCCCTTTCTGCTCTGGCTGTGCGTCCCCTTCGCCGTGATCGGTGTATTCACGTTCACGGTGCCGAATTTCGGACCCACCGGCAAATTGATCTGGGCCTACATCACATTCAACGCCATGATGATGATATACACGGCGATCAACATCCCCTACACCGCTCTGCTCGGCGTGATCTCCCCGGATTCCAACGAACGCACCACCGTGTCCTCGGTCAAGTTCCTCTTCGCGTTCGCGGCAGGCATCATCGTGTCCGCCACACTCCTTCCCATGGTCAAGGCGTTCGGCAAGGGAAACGAGCCCAAGGGCTGGCAGATGTCCTTCATCATTTACGGAATCGCGGCAATTCTCTTCTTCCTGATCGCCTTCCGGGGCACGCGGGAACGCGTCCAGCCGCCCAAGGAGCAAAAATCATCCGTTAAAAAGGATCTTTATGAGCTGGTGACCAACAAGCCCTGGCTCATCCTCCTGGCCACGACCATCACGTTCATCCTGTTCGTGGC
>JAFGEX010000086.1 GCA_016931355.1 bacterium | reverse complement strand
GGCGATGGAACAGGCAAGCATCAACACCGGCAGCAGGCTCCTGATCCGATTCCTGTTGTTCCCTTTCACGTTTCGCCACTCCTGATTTATGAATGGAAGTTGTGCCCCTCTTCTCAGGAAAAAATGGATGAATCCGGCAGCGCGCTTTTACCCCACAGCAGGCCGCCGGTTAAGCGAGCGAGATAACGGCCGCCCGCTGAACAGGCGGCTTCCCCGGCGGCCCAAGGCTGCCGAGAAGGAAAGATGCTTTATACGCCGGTCTGTTTTCGATCAAAATTCCCGAACTCCGCACAGGAATCGAAAATCGATCCAGATGTCTTTATCCCTGCAGATCGAAGCTTCCCCGCAGAAAGCAATGGGCCGCTTCAATTTTGGGAATGATGCCTTACTTAAACGTTTTCGAAAACCTTTAAGTCTAATTTAAAACAAATATTTTTTTTGTCAAGGCTTTTTTTGTATATTTGAAAACAAACGAATATCAAGAGAAATCCGTCATGTCATTCAACCCGGCTCCGCATCCCATCCGTCTATCCCTTTTTATCGCTTTGGCGCAGGCTTGTTCGCAAGCCGCAGTCCCTGCTGCAGCAGACAACAAGACGGTTTATGATGTCGCCATCCGCGGAGGAATGGTTTATGACGGCAGCGGTTCTTCAGGATTCCGGGCCGATCTGTATGTCCGGGCGGACAGCATCGCCTGGATGGGAGTGCGGGACTGCGCCTCCGCAAGGATGGAACTGGACGCCTCAGGCCTGGCTGTTGCGCCCGGTTTCATCAACATGCTGAGCTGGGCGGATGAGGCGCTTTTCAGGGATGGAAGATCCATGAGCGACATCAAACAGGGCGTCACGCTCGAGATTTTCGGCGAAGGATTTTCCATGGGGCCGCTGAACGACGCCATGAAAAAACAGATTAAAGCGGATCAATCGGACATCCGTCACGCTGTTTCATGGACAACCCTGGGTGAGTATCTGGACTGCCTGGCCGGACGGGGAGTCTCGCCCAATATTGCCTCCTTTGCCGGAGCGACCACGGTTCGCATCCATGAACTGGGGTATGAAAACCGTCGTCCGAACCCTGAGGAACTGTTCCGCATGACGGATCTGGTCCGTCGGGCCATGGAGGAGGGAGCGCTCGGCGTTTCATCCGCATTGATCTATTCTCCGGCCTGCTTTGCCGGCACAGACGAACTCGCCGCGCTGGCAAAGGCCGCTTCCGATTACGGCGGGCTCTACATATCCCATATCCGCAGCGAGGGAGACCGCCTGCTGGAGGCTGTGGACGAACTGATCGACATCACGCGGCGGTCCGCGAGCCGGTCCGAAATATACCATCTGAAGGTTGCCGGGAGAGACAACTGGCACAAGATCGATGATTTGATCGGGAAAATAGAAACGGCCCGCAGCCAGGGGCTTTCCATCACAGCGGACATGTACACATACACGGCTGCATCAACAGGCCTGAATGCCTGCATACCGCCATGGGTTCAGGAAGGCGGATTCCAGGCGATGCGGAAGCGTCTCATGGATCCGGAAGTCCGCATCCGCGTCATCCTGGACATGAACAGCCCCGGTTCAGCTTGGGAAAATTTCTACCAGTATGCGGGCGATCGGAACATCCTATTCACCGGATTCAGAAAAAGGGCGCTCCGCCCGTTCCTTGGAAAGACCCTGGCCCAGGTCGCATTATTGAAGAACACAGACGGCCCGAACGCCATCCTGGATCTCGTCGTCGAGGACCAGAGCACGGCCAACGCCGTGTATTTCATCATGAATGAAGACCACGTGAAGCGGCTGATCAGCCTGCCCTGGGTCAGCTTCTGTTCCGACGCCAGGTCCATGGCGGCCGAAGGCGTTTTCCTGCAGCGCAGCACGCATCCGCGTGCATACGGAGCCTTCGCACGGCTTCTCGGCAAATATGTCCGCGACGAGGGGATCATCACGCTTCAGGAGGCCGTACGCCGCCTCACGTCCCTCCCTGCGGATAATCTCCGCCTGCGGAGGCGCGGCCGTCTGGCGGAAGGCTTTTTTGCGGACGTGGTGGTGTTTGATCCTGCCGGGATAAGGGACAGGGCGACATACGAAGATCCGCATCAATACGCGGAAGGCGTTGTTCACGTTCTGGTCAACGGCGTGCCTGTGCTGAAAAACGGCAGGCACACGGGGGCCATGCCGGGTCGCGTGCTGCGCGGGCCGGGATGGAAAGGATTGCATGGAGGTGTGAAATGAAATCCCTGGAGATTCTCATGAATTCGGGACTCGCAGCGATGCTCGCAACCGGTCTTTCTTCCTGCTGGACCGGGAATCCCGCGCCGGTCAAATCCGAGGCCCCTTTGCGGCTGCTCGTTGTGACAGGCGGCCATGATTTCGAACGGGATCCCTTTTTTGAGATGCTGGGAAGCTTCGAGGGGATTGCGTTCCAGGAAGCCATGCAGCCAGGGGCCATGTCCCTGCTCAATCCGGCGCTGAAGGAATCCTATGACGCCGTCCTCTTCTATGACATGACGACCGATATATCCGAAGAACAGAAAACGGCTTTCCTGGGCATGATGAACGGCATCGGCGTCGTGTTTCTCCACCACTCGCTCTGTTCTTATCCGCAATGGGAGGAGTTTGAGACAATCATCGGAGGCCGCTATCATTTCTCGGAAGGCAGCAGGGATGGGAGGCCCTATAAGGCCTCCACCTATGCCCATGACGAGGATGTGCCGGTCCATATCGTCCATCCCGGCCATCCGGTCCTGCACGGCATATCGGATTTCATCCTGCGCGACGAGGTTTACGGAGGCTTCAGCATGCTGCCTGACATGCGGCCCCTGCTTGAAACGGATCATCCAGGCAGCGAAAAGGTCATAGGCTGGTGGCATCTTTACGGACATTCGCGCGTCGTGACCATCCAGCCCGGCCACGGCCGGGAGGCTTTTAACGATCCTTCATACAGGCGGCTGGTCAGGCAGGCGGTGCTCTGGACGGGCCGAAGGAGTTTTGATCCGTTGCCCGAGCCTCTTTTAACGGAGTGGAGCGGGGCGGGCCTGCTTCCATCCGCACCGATCAAAGCCACATCCGTGTTCGACATAACGGAGCAACCGGGTGAGAATTGGGACGAGAAGCTTGCCGCGTGCCTGAGAAAATCCAGTGAAACAAGCGGACTTTCCGTCATCTATTTCCCTCCCGGCGTGTATCCGCTTTCAAAGCCCGTCCTGCTGCCTGACCCAAAGAGCGGTCATGTCGTGTTTCAGGGCGCATCCGCTGAAACTTCGATCCTGGAATTCACGCTCGGACCGGACGGCGTCTGTTTTAAAATCAGCGGCGGCACGACAGGCGGTCAACTGCGCCTGGATGCGGACCTGGAGAAGGGGTGCAGGGAATTCAGGGCTGCGGGGCTTTCCGGCGGATTCCGGGCCGGGGACTGGGTCATGCTCTGCGAAGCGAATTTCCCTGAAGCAGATCCCGGTAATGTCGGTCAGATCACCCGGCTTTCAGACGTCAACGGCGACAGGGGCGTGTTCAAGGATGCGGCGAATAAAATGTACCTGAAGAAAAACGATTTGTGGATTCTCAAGGTCCTGCCCGTCGAAAATGTGGGATTCGAAAATCTCGCATTGCGCCGCATGGATAAAAAACGGGCCACGCAAAATGCCTATGACAAGGGGAGCAACATCACTTTCAATTGCGCGGTCAACTGCTGGATACGGGGCGTGTCCAGCACCGGCACCTCGAGGCATCACGTGAGCATCACGCGCAGCGCGCACATGGAAATCAGCGGGAGCTGGTTTGAGGAAGCCCGCAGCAGGGACATCAACGCCTACGGATACGGGATTCTCCTGGAGGCCTGTGCGGTCAACATCCTCGTTCAGAACAACGGATTCAGCCATCTCAGGCATGCCATGATACTCGGCTCGGGCGCCAACGGAAACGTGCTTGCCTTCAATTATTCCAGGGATCAGAAATGGTCTTTCCGGGGATTCCCGAATATCCTACAGGGCGCGGACCTGTGCCTGCACGGCCGCTATCCGTACGCCAACCTGTTCGAACAGAACATGGTGGAACACATCTATGCCGACAACTCGCATGGAGCGAACGGGCCGTACAACATTTTCTTCAGGAATCTGCTCACCAAGGGCAGGGGCATCATACGGCTTTACCGGTCGCCCAATACAGGCGTTCTGGGGAATTTGGGAGCTTCTCACAATGCAGCCCATGTTCGATATGAAAAAACGGAACCCGGTCCGGATGTGTTCGGACTGGAAAGAAAAGGCAGGAAGCGGGCGAATCATCAGAAATTCACCACCCGCAAGGGAACCGCGGAAGAGGTGCATCTCCCGGTCATTTCCTTCTTCTATCGGCAGCGGCCCGGTTTCCTGACACGGAATTATACATGGCCGGCGATCGGGCCAGCGCCCGGCGATGTCCGCCTCACCCAGAGCATCCCGGCAAGGGACAGGGCTGTTTCGAAAAAACGCACGGAACCGGCGCAACCCACCCAATAAGGAGGCGCACCGGAATCAACCCCGGGGTGGAATGCCGTTGTCACCGTAACCGGCGCGATGCCGTGGCCCGGTATGCCATGCTTCTGTTCAGGAGGATCCTTGAAACGAAATCTATCCGGTAAAACGGTTTTGATCACGGGCGCGTCCGGCGGCATCGGCCGCGCATTGGCTGAATCCTTCGCGGAATCCGGAGCCTGCGTCGTTCTCCATTACAACAGGAACAGGACCGCAGCAGAAAAAATTCTTTCCGGGATGACCGGCGGTCCCCACAGTCTCGCCGGTTTCGATGTCACGGATCCGGCGGCCGTCCGGAAGGGCATCGAAGAAGCAGTGGGAAAAACAGGGCGACTCGATATACTCGTCAACAATGCCGGAATCTACGAACTGCATCCCCTATCTGAAAAATCCTACGCGGAATGGTGCAAAGCCTGGGAAAAGACTCTGAAAACGAACCTCCTGGGGCCGGCCGCCATCTGCCATTGCGCAGCACAAATCATGATGAAACAGGGAGGGGGAAAAATCATCAATGTCTCGTCGCGCGGCGCATTCCGCGGTGAGCCCCACGCCCCCGCATACGGAGCAAGCAAGGCGGGTCTGAATTCCATGACTCAGTCCCTGGCCCTGGCTCTCGCACCGTACAAAATATACGTATACGCGGTCGCTCCGGGATGGGTCGAGACGGAAATGTCCGCCCCGTTTCTGAAAGGGCCGGATGGAGACGCATTACGCAGGCAGAGCCCCCTGAACCGGGCGGCCAGCCCGGAGGAGGTGGCAAACGCAGTGCTTTTTCTGGCATCCGATGGCACGGACTTCATGACCGGGACCCTGCTGGACATCAACGGCGCATCCTACCTGAGGTCCTGACAGACCAGGGGAAAATGAGTCAACCTTGCTGTTCCCGAACATCAAAATCTCCAGGCTGGTTCCGGCAGCCCTGATCATCCTGCCGGTGGCTCTGGTTTATTGGACCACCCTTGCACCGGGCGTAGTGCAGATCGATTCGGGCGAACTGTCAGCAGTACAATGCCTGGCCGGGATCGCGCATCCGACCGGATATCCGCTGTTCACCATGCTCGGACACGCCTTCCTGAAGCTCCCGCTGGGATTGCGGCCTGTTTTTCAGCTCAATGTGCTGGCCATGATCGAATGCATCCTCTCCCTTGTCCTATTCGCATGGTCCGCATCCCTGATTTTCAAGCGTCCTCCAGCGGCAAAATCCGCTTCCAGGAAGAAACACAAAACGGTCCTGCCTGAAAATGCCGATGCACTAACAGAACCCTTGTTCACTCCATCAGCCATTCTGTGCGGCATCCTGTTTCTTGCGTTCAGCCGGACTTTTTGGAATCAGGCGACCTCCACAGAGGTCTATTCCCTGCACATCCTCATCCTGTCTCTTCTTTTTCTTGCGCTGTCCGCCTCGGACAAGCTACGGCGACCCGAAATGCGTTACTGGCTGATGACCGCCGCGGTGTTCGCCCTCGGATTCGGCAATCACATGACCATCCTGCTGGCTCTGCCGGGCATCGCCTGGTTCTATTTTGCCTCCTTTGGATTCGGACGCAAGGCATGGATACGTCTCGCAGTCCTGGCCTGCCTGTTCCTGCCGGTCCTTGCGGCCTGTTATCTCTACCTGCCGCTGCGTGCAGCTCACAGGCCGCTGCTGAACTGGGGAAATCCGGTGGATTTCGAAAGGTTCTTCCGTCATGTCTCCGGGCAGCAGTACAGGGTATGGCTTTTTTCATCTTCCGAAGCAGCCGGCCGCCACTTCCGTGATTTTTTCCGCGGCTTCCCCGCCGAATTTTCCTGGCCCGGCCTGATGATGGGCCTGACGGGGATCATCCCTCTCTGGAAAAACAACCGGCGATTTTCTATCTTCCTTCTCATTTCATTCTCTTTCACCCTCCTCTACGCGATCCATTACGACATTCACGACCTGAATTCCTATTTTCTCCTGGCATATATTTGTTTTTCGTTCTGGATCGTCTCAGGCGCCCAATGGCTCATCAACAAGGCCATGCGCATGCGATTACCCGCATGGACCGCTGCCGCGGCACTGATTGGCCTTGCCGTCTGGGAAGGATTTGCGCATCACCGTCAAGCGGACATGAGCGATCACGTCCTTTATGAGGATTACACGAAGCAGGCCCTGGACAGCCTTCCTGAAAATTCCCTGCTGCTCTCCTATCAATGGGACTGTCTGGTGTCTCCGTCCTATTACATCCAGCATGTCGAACATTTCAGGAAAGACGTTTGCGTGGTGGACAAGGAACTGCTCAGGCGCTCCTGGTATTTCAGGCAGCTTGAGCGCACATGCCCTGGGATCACAGCGGATATAGAGCCTGAAATCAAAGCGTTCCTGAAGGAACTCGCCCCTTTTGAACGCGGAGAAGCTTATGACGGGTCCGTCATCGAAGGCAGGTTCCGCCGCATGATACTCCGCATGATGGAAACCCAACTCGCAAAACACGCGTTGTTCATCGCCCCGGAGCTTGTTGAAAATGAATTCCGTCGCGCGGAGCTTTCGCTCCCTGCCGGATACCAGGCTGTCCCGGACGGATTCTTCTTCCGAATCGTCCCGGCCGGGACATACCTGCCGTACAGGCCGCCGGACAGGCTCCGCTTCCCTTCTGCAGGCAACGCATACACGGAATCCATCCGGACATTCGTCATGAAAATGTGGACCTGGGGCGCCCTGTATGAGCTGCAGACCGGCCACCCGGACAGGGCCAGGATGCTGAAACAGGGCATGCTGGAACAATATCCGGGCGCGAGATTGCCCGATCCGCTCGCACGGTTGTGAAATCGTAGAGCCCCCTGCCTCAAGCTTCCGGGGAATGGCCGACCTTTAAAACTGCGACGCACTTTGAAGGCGCGTGTCGTGATGCTCGCTCGCTGTCAGATTCAAAAGGAGGGTCGATATGAAAAACATCTGGAAATCCGTCTGTACGGCGTTTATCGCTTTTTTGCCTTTCTTGATCCATGCCCAGTCTGCGGATCCCCTTGTTCTCGTGAGGGGTGAAAATTTCATCAAGCCGAGGGTTTACTCCGCTGAAGAGGACCGGCAGGTATTGAAAGCCTTTGAAGGGCTTCGCGTGGCGGACGTTTCGGACGGCATGGACCGCGTGGGCCTGCCTGGCACAGGGCTGGTGGATCCGGATATTCATCCGCTCTGGAAGGATCATGACGGTCTGACCCATCAGATCCGGGGCATCGCCGTCACCCTGCGTTATGTGCCCACGCAGCGGCCTGATCTTCCTGAAAATCTCAGGGATTTCAGCAGATGGGAAGGCGACTGGTACAATGAAATTTCCTCGGAGACCTGGACGCGCATCCTTCGCAAGGGCAGCGTGATCGTGATCGACGATGCTGAGGATTCGGATGTCGGGACCATCGGGTCCTTCAACATCCTGGCCTGGTTCCAGAAAGGCGCCGCCGGTGTGGTGACGGACGGGTCCTCCAGGGACACGGATGAGGTCATCAAGGAAAAGGTGCCTCTCTACTTCCGCAAACCGGGCAGGGGCATCAGGCCCGGACGGAACGAGCTGGAATCGGTCAACAGGCCCGTGGTCATCGGCGGCGTACTCGTGTGCCCGGGCGATGTGATCGTGGCTGACGGGGACGGCGTCATCGTGGTTCCGCGCGAAAAGGCCTTTGATGTGGCAAAGGCTGCGCGGGCGATACTGGAGGCGGACAAGGCAGGCCGGAAAAAACTCTATGAGGAGATGGGCATGCCTCTGGATCAGACGGTACAATGAAGGCTGCGTTTTCGAAATTGAAAAATACCCCTGATATCGCAGGGGATGAGCCGGTTCTCAAATCCCTCATGTCTCTGGCGGCTCCGGCCATCCTGTCCGGATTTTTCATCATGGGATTCGAGCTCGTGGACATGTTCTGGGTGGGAAGGCTCGGAGCCAGGCCGGTCGCTGCCCTGAGCGCAGCCACATTTTTCATCTGGCTTCTCCGCGCCCTGGCGGATACGGTGGCCACAGGCGCGATCGCCCTGGTTTCCCGCAGAACGGGCGAAGGCGGCGGGAGTCGTCTGACACACACGGTTGCCCATGCCCTGACCGCGGCCGTCCTGTTTACGCTGCTCACATGGCTGGCCGCAGTCCCGCTTCTGTCCAGGATTTTCGACTGGATACCGCTGGAAAAAGCGATCGCCGGTCTGGCGAAGCAGTATGCCGGCATTTTTCTCGCCGGCCTCCTATTCGTTTACCTGATGACAACCGCTGAGCGCATCATCAGGGGAATGGGAGACACGAAAAGCCCCATGCGCATCATCGGATTCACCCTGCTCCTGAATGCTGTTCTCGATCCGTTGTTCATCTTCATCCTGCGCATGGGCCTTGCAGGCGCCGCATATGCGACCCTGCTGTCGCATATCATCGGATGTCTGTGCATGATGTGGCAGGTTTTTCTCATGTGCCCGGAGGCCAAAAAGAGGCCGGTGACCTTCAATTTCGACTTTCTCCGCTGCGAATTCCTCCCCATCGTCCGCATCGGGGGCCCCATGGCATTGAGCGGAGTCGGATTCGCGGTCATCTATCTCTTCCTCTCCGGCATCATTTCCCATTTCGGAAGCGCGCCGCTCGCGGCCGTGGGCATCGGGCACCGGATCGAGGCGCTTCCCTTTTTCCTCACTCTGGGATTTTCCATGGCGGTTTCAGCCTGGGTCGGCCAAAACCTGGGAGCAGGAAAAGCGGAGCGTGCGGATGCCGGCGTGCGCCTGTCCCTGATTCTCGTTTCCTCGGCTCTCATAGTCATATCCATTGCCTTCTTCTTTTTCGCCGAAGGGATATTCCGCATCTTCATCCGGGACGATGCCGTGATCCGTCACGGCGTCCAATACCTGAGGGCCATTGCGGTTTTCGAGGTTTTCCTCGGATTCGAGGTGGTCCTGGAAGGCGCATTTGCAGGAGCAGGGGACACGAAACCGCCTCTGTGGATCGCCTTTCCCCTGACTTTCCTGCGAATCCCGCTGTCCTATTACCTGGGCATTCATCTCGGATGGGGCGTTCAGGCAGTCTGGTGGATGATCAGCGTGACCACCTTTCTGAAAGGATCCATGATGTGGATCTGGTTCAGAAGGGGGAAGTGGAAGGAGAAAAAGGTCTGATGGAGATCATTCCTGGGATCGGGAAAAGACGGGCATTGGGCATCGTAACAATAAGGGGATCGCGATTCGGGGCTCGGGGTTAGGGAAATCGAAAATCGTCAATCGTCAATCTTCTATCGTCAATCGAAAATGACCTTTTTAATGTCTGCCTCTCTTCAACCTGAACGCACCCGGCAGCAATTGATTCAGCCGGCATGATTTGAGCTTCCCCTTCCTGCCTCCCATGATAAGCATCAAATCCATTTTCGGGCTGAATTCAGCCAGCACCTGAAGGCAGGCTCCGCAGGGCTGCACAGGCTCAGGGGTGTCCGCAACAACCGCAAGTGCTGCAAATTTTTTCCTGCCTTCCGAGACGGCCTTGAAAACCGTCACCCTCTCCGCGCAAACGGTGAGTCCGTACGACGCGTTTTCCACGTTGCATCCCGTGAACACGGACCCGTCATCGCAAAGAAGGGCTGCCCCGACCTTGAACCTCGAATACGGCGCATGAGCGGCTTCTCTCGCCTTGAAAGCCTCCTTTAAAAGATCCTGCGTATCGATTGATTTTTTGATTTTTCCCATGGCATTCCCCTGTAGAAAAAAAATCCGGGGCTTTTGGGCCCCGGATTCGTTCGATTTAAAATGGATGCAACGCTCAGAAAGGCAGATCTTCAGCCGGTTCCGCATCCGGGATGTCCACAACCGGCGGCGCTTCCTCGGGCGCGGCCACGGGCCCCGCTGCTGCACCGGCTCCGGCCGGCTTGGCCTCCAGCATTTCCATATCCGTTGCAGTCACCTCTGTGGTCCATTTCTTGACGCCGTTGCTGTCTTCCCAGGATCGGGTCTGAAGTCTCCCTTCCAGGTAAACCCGGTGGCCTTTCTTGAGGTATTCCCCCATGATTTCGGCCAGCTTGCCCCACGCAACAATGCGGTGCCAGTCCGTCCGCTCCTGCTGCTTGCCTTCCTGGTCCTTCCAGACTGCGTTGGTCGCAATGTTGAAAGTCACGTTTGCCCGCCCCGAGGGTGTGTACTTGAGTTGAGGATCCGCTCCCAGTCTGCCAACCAGAATGACCTTGTTGACTGTGCCTCTTCCTCTTGCCATGCTTGCCTCCTTCGGGCATTTGAAATGAAAGAAATGAAAAAGACGGTAACGGAATATAAAAACAATTTGCGTGATGTCAAGCTGTTTTTCTATAATGCCCATCCGGCATCGAGCGCATTTCCTTCAGCTTGCTGCGGAGAGTTCAGATGAACCGGACGCAGGAACAGCATCCATTCTTCCGTTCAATATAAAAAGATTGTTTTAAGGAACAAAAACAAGTATATTTAAAAGTCTTTCATCTCCATCCAACAGTGATTCTGCTTGCAAACCGGAAGAAAGCGACAACCTTGCCGTTCCCGGTTGCCGGGCCTTTTTTATCATGGAAGGGGAAAGAGTCTCATCCGGGCTGTTTCTTTTTAAGGTAGTTTGAAAGGTAATCCTAAAAAGGAGAAAAGCCATGAAATTCAAAACCCTCATGATCATCAAAGCCATTGTCTGTCTGTTTTTCGGCCCGATTCTGCTCATTTTCCCCCGCCAGCTCTTTGATCTTCTGGGCGCATCCTTGGGTTCTACCACTTCCCTGCCAGCCAGGGAATACGGCGCAGCCCTGATCGGAACCTTGCTCCTGACCTGGCTCGCGAGAAACGTCCAGGACGGCATCGCCAAACGCGCGATCACCTGGGATCTTTTCGTCTATGACGGCCTTGCTTTTCTCGTCACGCTGAAAATTCAGCTTGCGGGTTATCTGAACGGATTGGGCTGGGGGATTGTTTTTGTTTATCTGTTCTTCACTCTTGGTTTCGGGTATTTTCTCCTCCCCAAAAAAGGAAAGGGCTGATCGAAACCGGATTGGGATATCCGTTCGTCAGATAAAAAAGGCGGTCAAGGAAGACCGCCTTTTTCAATCCGGATCATGGAAAAATTTTCTGTTTAATTTCTACGGTTGAAATTCCACACCCCTTTTAGCGTAAAGCGTCCCGGATTTTCTGTTGATACACCCCTGCTTCCGGGGGGATATTTCGTGGTCCGGGTTAGATCCCGACCCTCTTCTTCAGCTCAGCCGACAGCCCCCCGATCGGGACACGGTTCTGCTTCATGCTGTCCCGCTCGCGTATGGTGACCGTGTCGTCCTGCAGGGTCTGCGAGTCCACGGTGATGCAGAACGGCGTGCCGGCCTCGTCCTGGCGCCTGTACCTGCGGCCAACCGCTCCGGAATCGTCGTAGAAAACGATCATCTCCTTTTTCAGATCCTGCGTGATCTTGTGCGCGATCTCCGGCATGCCGTCCCGGTTGACCAGGGGGAACACGGCCGCCTTGGTCGGGGCGAGCGCGGGATTCAGTCGCAATACGACACGCGTCTCGTTCTCCACCTTTTCCTCGTCATACGCGTCCACCAGGCAGGTCAGAAGTGTGCGGTCCACGCCTGCAGATGTTTCAATGATGAACGGCGTAAAACGCTCCCGCGAGGCGTCATCGAAATAGGTCAAATCCTTGCCCGAATATTCCTGATGCCGTTTCAGGTCGAAATCCGTGCGGTTGTGCACGCCTTCAAGCTCCTTCCAGCCGATGGGGAATTCGTACTGGATGTCGAAGGCCGCCTTGGCATAATGAGCGAGCTCGTCCGGGCCGTGCTGATGGAAGCGCAGCTTCTCCTTCCGGATGCCCAGTTTGTCGTAATACTCGATTCTTTTCTGCTTCCAGTATTCAAAGGTTTCCTCGTCCTGGCCGGGCTTCACGAAGTACTGCATCTCCATCTGCTCGAACTCGCGCGTTCGGAAGATGAAGTTGCCTGGCGTGATTTCGTTGCGGAATGCCTTGCCGATCTGCGCGATGCCGAACGGGATCTTCAGGCGCGAGGAATCCATCACGTTCTTGTAATTGACGTATATCCCCTGCGCCGTCTCGGGCCTGAGATACACGATCGAGGCGCTTTCCTCCACCGGGCCCATGTGTGTCTTGAACATCAGGTTGAACTGCCGCGGCTCAGTCAGGGAACCGGCAGTGCCGCAGGCCGGGCATTGCCGCTTCTCCCATTTTTTGGGATCGATCTCGTCCTCCCGGAAGCGCTGCTTGCACTGTTTGCAGTCCACCAGGGGGTCATGGAAACCCGCCACATGTCCGGAAGCCTCCCACACGCGGGGATGCATGAGGATGGCCGCATCCAGTCCCACGATGTTCTCATGCTCGTACACCATGGAGCGCCACCAGTATTCCTTGACGTTCCGCTTGAGCTCCACGCCGAGCGGCCCGTAATCGTAGCACGCGTTGAGCTTTCCGTATATCTCGCTCGACTGGTAGATGAAACCGCGCCGCTTGCAGAGCGAAACGATTCTTTCCATGGTGACAGCCAAACAACCCTCCCGGTCTTTCAATACTCTGCGATCCTCCGATAAAAGATTCGTCAAATATAATCATTTTATGGAAAAAATCAACAGGTCATTTCTCCTCCATCCGGTTCATACCCTGATCAATGACCGCCCTGAGCGTCTCGGGTATTTCGGAAACGGCGATCTTCCCCGTTCCCGCCGAATGGGTGAAGGAGACGACCTCCCACCAGGCCCCGGTGGTCGTGAAATGATACGGGCCGTAAAACTGAGGCGTCCCGCCTTTGAGCTGAATCTGCACGGTCGCGTCCGAATAGGCGTCCTGGTCCATGCTGAAACACTTGACCTTGACCACATAGACGCCCGGGATGGCCGTAACAGCGGTGAACGTTTCCGGTCCGAATCCCTGTGTATCATCGATGTCCAGGGAACCGTCTGAAATGGCTTTCCGGCCGTAATAGGATTCCTCGCCGTCCGGATTCCAGACATGCAGGTCCAGGTCGGAAGTCGGCGAGTTCCAGGTCAGCGTGATCTCCACATCCGGTCCGGTGAAGTCTCCGTACACGAGGACCTCATCGCTGAGGCCCGTGTTCCCGTTTTCGCCGGTCGCCCTGAGATGGATCCTGTTTTCTCCGGAGGAGATGGATAAAACCACGTCGAATCCGTTGGCCGTGACCGACACCTCCCGCTCGACACCGTTCAGGATGAGTATGGCTTTGTCTCCGGTGAACGGAGACGGCGTGGTGGCGAGCGAATCCTGCACCTGTATGGTCCCGGTCACATGGATGACGTTGTCCGCGAAACGGGCGCTGTCTGCCGGAGCCGTGATGTTGATGAACGGCCGTGGAAATCCCGGCACCGTGAGATCGGCCTGAACTGTTTTGGGCACGCCCTGCTCGAGTGTGAAATCGGCATTATATTCGTTGTACCCGGTTTTATAAAGCCGGATTTGATGAACACCCGCCTTGACGCCCGGAAGCGATGCAGGCGTCACGACATTCATATTGGTGCCGTCCAGATAAACCACGGCTCCGGGCGGATTGGATTCCACGACCAGCGAGTTGCCGCCTGACCAGGCCTCCACAGTCACCTGGACTTCAGGCACCGACTCTTCGCCGCCCACCGCATCCGCTTCGCCCGAATACCAGATCACATCCCCGTCGAGAAATCCGAGAACGATGCGGTTCAGCCCGATGACGCCTGTCACCGTGCCCGAGGCGTATCCGTTCTTGATTTCGAGAGTCTGATTGGAAACCACCCGCATGTAATTGTTGTAGAATCCTTCCCACTCGGCCCAGGTCTTGGTGGTTTCAAATGAGCCGTGCTTGATCGAATGGAATTCCTGGCCCTCCGGCGTGGCGATGAAGGCCTGCCAGGTCTGGTACCTGGACAGATCCAGGACCATGACCCGCACGTTGTTGACTGCCTCGGCATCCCCAGGTTTCGCGAAGTCCGCCGGATCGACCGATTTGCCGTATTCCACGTTGATTCGAAAGACCGCCCGGCCGCTTTCCGGCGCTGTGGCATGTTTCGCACATCCCATGCATAATAGAAGGACCGCAGCGATCACGATCCCAACCGTCTTTCCGATTCTTTTATCCATCGTTCGATTTCCCCATGTTATCCTTCCGAACAATGCCGCCTGTTCAGGCGGAGACTTCCTCTTACCCGCCGGTAACCGGCGGAATTAAAACAGATACTCAAGGCCCCCCGAGAGTTTGAATCCCGTGGCTGAAACGCTTTTCGTCCCCGTGCTCAGATTTCCGAAATAGATCCGGGCCTCCCCGGTCAGCGTCATGCCGGGCGACGTCCGTTTCCGGATCCCGCAGCCGGGTCCGAACAGGGTGGCCCCGCCGGATCCGAAGTCGTTTTTCGAATACAGCCTGATTTCAGCAGTGCCGTAGAGTTGCATGTCCTCTTTTGGAGGCGCGTACAGGTAGGCCTGGATCTCGAACTGATTGGCATTGCTGTTCTTCCGCTCCAGGTCGAAGACCTCTCCCGTGTTTTTCTTGTTCTTGCCCTTGATCCTTTCGCGAATCAGAACGGCCACATCCTTTTCATTCCATTTGAACGTGGACATGACCTGTATCCAGATGCGGTTTCCGGATTGAAAAACCTTTTCCTCCCCCCAGGTATCGGGGAAATACAGCGTGTAGAGCACATCAGCCGTGAGCCTCATTTCTCTCCCCAACAGCACTGCATTGCGGTCGGCTCCGAGCGCGAAGGTGATCTCGTCTCCGGGATTGTAGGAGTCCTCCAGCCCGTCGAAAGGCTGAAACGGTCCCTTGATCAGGTAAGTCGCACCGTATCCGACCACAAAATCGCCGAACTCGCCTGCACCGTTCAATCCTGCCTGCACATCCAGGCCCTGTCCCAGGGTCGGAACCCTGAAATTGAATGCGGGCATGGCCAGCACGCTCGCGACCGGGACCTGTTCGGATGTCAACGCATGCTTCCCGGTCGGGAGATTCAGGCCGAATGTGAGAAGCATCTTGTCATCGAAGACGAGCGAATGGCCCCCGATTTTCAGATCGGACCATCCGCCGAGGCTGAACTTCTCGCCTGTGTCCAGATTGGAAAAGGCCGGAGCCGTGACCGCGTACATTTTGGTTTTATCGCCGAACGGATAAACCACAGAGAACGGAAACGCAAACTCCGTGATTTTATCGTCCTTCGCCTTCCAGGATTCGTACACGGCCTGGCAGGTGCCGATCCTGTCTGATTGAAGCCTGAAAGGCTGGGCCTGCACCAGAGAAACGGCTGCAGGGACGGCCATCAAAAAAAGAATTCTGATTTTCATGCGCATTTCCCTCCCGTTTACGGCAGAGGCACGTTGATTTCAAAGCTGGCGGAATTCCCGAAACCGGACTGGCTCTGTTCCTGGGCGGGCTCGCGGGACTCGACGCCAGGAAGGAATACCTGGGTCATGACCTCTCCGGTGCGCTCCATCCGGTCTATCACGGATAATTGCCTGCCGCCTCCGGCCGGGCCGGCCATACTCCGCCGGTCTTCCCTTCTTTCATCCTCCGTCTTTCTTACCGGGCCTGTGCCGGCCTGCACTGCCGGCAGTTCCTCCTCCGCTTCAGCCGTTTCCGGCTGCGCCCCTGCGGTTGTCACGGGCTCCGCGACAACCGGGATCTCCGCTGCCGCGATCACGAACTGCTGTTCAAGATCGGGGATGGATGCATTCCCGAGCGAGAGGGTTTCGACGCGGGATATCTGTTCCGCCGCCTTTTCAAATGTCGGATCCAGTTCCACGGCCTTGCGGAATTCCTGCTCCGCCTCCCGGTACATGCCCCTGTCCTGATAATCCAGGCCCCTGGAATACGCCAGAAACGCCAGCAGATTCTCGGTTGGGATGATATTGATGGCGTCCTTTTCCTGCTGCGTGAGCCTTATTCCCATTTGATCCACCACTCCGAACACGACGTCTTTCTCGAGCCGGAAAACCTTCTGGAGCTGCCCCTTGAACTGTTTGGGCTTCCCGATTTTCCTGTCCACGGCCCGGATGACGCCTGCGTCTATGCGCAATCCGTCTTTTCCCGTATCCAGATAGGCTCCCCTGACGATTTTTGATGCGCCGAGCAGTTTTCCCATGCGCGGCGCTGAGGCGTCTTCAATGATCCCTGTCTGGCCCAGGCCGATCTCGTCCAGCATTTTCTGAAGCCTGAGCCGCTCCACGACCCTGATTTTCTTCACCTGGGTCAGGTCGGTGATGATCATGTCCGCCAGTCCCTTCTGCATGGGATCCAGGTCCGTCCTCTTGCCCAGATTCTTGAAATAAAGCACGGCCACCGCATTATCCGCGAGTTTGTCCACTGGTATGGCCTCTTCATGCTCCAGGATCGCCCTGGCCTCCTCCTCCATCTGTTTGAGAATCAGGTGTTCCATCCTGGCCTGTATTTCCTTCCGGACATCATCCTGCCGGCTGACCTGGGTAAAACGCCTGTATATATCCATGGCATGGACCCTGTCTCCCCTCGCTTCATAGGCCGTGCCGAGGTAGAAAAGGGTCCTGCCGTCCGTGGAATCCTGCAGGAAGGGTCTGAGCAGGCAGCGGATGGCCTTCGAATAATCCTCCCTGCGGTGATAAAGGACACCCAGCTCCTTGAGAACCATCGGATCGTCCGGACTCTCCTTGAGGGCCATGTCAAAATATTTCAGGGCGCTCTCGTAATCCCCGGCCGCCATGCTCCTCCTTCCCTCTTCATAGGGAGATAAAGAAGCGGCGCATCCCAGCAGGATGAGCAACAGGACCGCCCCAAACCATACGAGACAGGATCGCATCATGGCATGCCTCCTAGCGTTTATCGGAAAGACAAATGATCGAACGGCGGGATTTGAAGATGACAAATCGCAAGGGCTGTGTGCGGACACAGCCCTGCGGTTGATGAAAGATAAAATAAGAAAAATAAACCGGCGAATCAAGGATCAATGTCGATATTCGTATGATAATCGAGGAGGATTTTCGCGTCGTTCTGAGGTGAAAGCAGGTCCAGGGCCTTCAGAAAAGTCCTGTTCTTTCTTTTCCAGAACCGGTTCAGCCGGCGCGCATAATGGGCCAGACCCAGGTCCAGCCAGCGGCCGGACGCCAGTTTTTTGAACATCTCGGTGATGGAATAAAAACTCGCGTGGCTGAAGATCTGCGCCTTCTGAAGGGCTGCAAGTGTGAACCGCTTCGGTTCAAAAACCGGGTGATGCGCATCGTACAGGCTCCAGTCCTGAAACCGGATGCGCTTCTCTGCAGCCACTTTCCTGTAAAACGCGGATCCGGGCAGGGGCGTGAGGATCAGGAACTGCGTGGAAGTCAGCCTGGCCTTCTTGGCAAAACGCACCGTCTGCCTGACCGTCTTCCAGTCGTCCTGATCAAAGCCATAAACGAACATGCCGTGAATGTGTATCCTGTATTTCTGCAGTACCCGTATGGCCCGCTCGATATGCTGCACCGTCTGGCGCTTACCCATCTCCTCCAGGCTGTCCGGATTCACGGATTCGAGCCCGATGAACAGGGTGTGGCATCCCGCCTTTTTCATCAGGCCCACCAGCTCCGGGTCCTCCCCGATTTCGACCCGGACCTGCGTGGACCATTTAAAGCGCATCTTTTCATTGATCATGGCCTCCAGCAGGGCCCGGGTGCGCCGCCTGTCCGCCGTGAAATGATCATCATAAAAAAAGACGAAGTTCCGCGGATCATTGTACCGGCGGAGCTCCCCGAGAATATGATCCGAGGAACGAAAGCGGTACCGCCTGCCGAACATGCCTGTGACCGAACAAAACGAACAGTTGTAGGGGCACCCGCGGGAGGTCTGTACCGGGATGATCCTCCGGCCCGCCACACGGGGAAGACCGCCCCGCCTGAGAAGCGAGAAATCCGGATGCGGGATCTGGTCCAAATCCTCAAAGGAGCGGTCCATGGGATTGTGGATGACGCGGCCCCCTTCACGGAAGGACAGGTTGGGGATTCCTGCGAAGGATTCCCCGCTTTCCAGCCTGTCGATAAAGCGCATGAGCGGCCTCTCGCCTTCCCCGCGCACCACAAAATCCGAATGCTCCATGGCCTCATCCGCCAGGAAACTGACATGAGGGCCCCCCATGATCACGGGGATGCCCATGGAGCGGACGCGGTCCGCGATGGCATACGCGCGCGGCGCAGTGGATGTGATCGTGGAAATTCCGACCAGGTCCGCCTTTCCGATTTCCTCGAAAGAAAGGGCGTGCAGCTCCTCCACCCGGATCTCGACGTCCCATCCGCGGTTCTTCATCAGGGTCCCCAGGATGAATGAGCCCAGCCTGGGGATCTGGAATTTCGAGAAAATATGCAGGTTCGGGGCCTTGGGTTCTATGAATATCATCTTGGGCATCGGTTCATCCTTTCTCCCGGTGACTGCGTTTTTCGTTTTTTTCCTTCAGGCCTGCGACTTCCTTCCTGTACTTTTTGAGAAGGTCCTCCCATCTCTGGATGCCGGCCTTGAGCTGCTGCATCTTGTCGAACAGCACATCGATTTCATGGATCATGGCATCGAGTTTCTGCGACACCGCTTTCTTTGAAAAGGCGGCCAGATGATCCTGAAGGGAAAGAAAATCGCGGAAATATCCTGAAATGGTCTTGATCTCCTCGAGGGAGTATCCGAAAAGCTGCAGGTCCTGGATGAGATGGCACAGATGGACATAGGCTTCCGAATAAAGCCTGAATCCGCCTTCGCTCCGCATGTCGGGCTCGAGGATCCCCTTGTCCTCCCAGTGTTTCAGCGTCCTGGCGCTGACGCCGACCTTTTCAGCCAAATTCCCGATCGTCAGGTATTGGGCGGATTTTTTCCCGCCGCGCCCCTCCGGACTCTGCGGGTATCCCACCTTTTTGATGATCTTTCCGATCTCCTCCTGCTCATAGCCCAGTTCCAGCAGCTTTTGAAGGTACTGCACCTCCGCGAGGTTCTTTTCGGAATAAAAGGACTTCTTGTCGCTCGTATGCCCCGCCGGCCGGAAAAGCTTCAGCTTTTCCCACTCCGCCAGCTTCTTCCGGTCCACGCCGGCCTTGCGCAGAAACTCCTCGGGGATGTAGATCTGCTCCTTCATATTTATACCTTTACGTTTGGTTTATGTTAAACTGTACGTGAACGTACAGGAATATATAAATCTGGAACGGAAAAGTCAAGTGTTTTCG
>JAFGEX010000085.1 GCA_016931355.1 bacterium | reverse complement strand
CGGGGATGTGCAGGCAGCCTGCGATTTGCTGGGATTCGACCCCCTCTACGTGGCGAATGAAGGGGTGTTCGTGGCGCTCATGGACGAGCGGGAGGCGGATCACGCGGTTCAGATTCTCAAAGGATTCGAGTACGGCAAAAATGCGGCTGCAATCGGACGTGTTTTTAGAGAACAGCCGGGCCGCGTGACCCTGCGCACCCGGCTCGGCACCTGCAGGATCATCGATTCTTTGAGCGGCGAACAGCTCCCCCGCATCTGCTGAGCGCCGGTACGCTCCTCTTTAAGGCTTTTTTCCGGAAGGGGCGCGGGGAACCGGTCCGGCGACGGGTTGATCAACGGGGGACGCAGCAGCACCCTCCCTTTTGACGGACGCTTCCTTTGACTGAACCGGAGCGGCAACAGGAAGCGGAGGGGAGGCTTCCAGCGCTTTCAAGGCTTCCCGGTAGAAGACCGGCCATCGTTCCGGGGTCCGGTTCAGGGAGGCCAGGATCAGGTCATATCTCTCCCGGGTCATGCCGTGCCGGTTCAGTACGGCCTGCATGGAATCCGGATAGGCGGGATGCTCCACTGAAAGCTTTTCCTGGAGCAGCACGAGTTTTACATATACGGCGGCCAGTTCCTTTTCGTCCGCATTCAGCTGTAAATCCGTGCTGCGGCCGCATCCCAAAGCCAGGAGGAAAAGGAGCGGTAATACGGTTTTCATGTCCGGGCTCCCGGAATAGTGCAGGGGCGCTGCACGCCGGGTTGCTCAAACAAACGGTGTTGTGCAGCGTGTTCCAATTAATGAAAAAAGGACATGAAAATCAATCGAAAATTAAAGAACCCGGCGTCGGATGAGAGTCATACAGGCGTGCCGCTCCAGATCCTGGGGCGGCATGGAAATGGTGGCCGTGAATACAGCGCTCCGGTTGAGGGCGAGGGGCGTTTCGAGCGTGTTGTTGGCCTTTCCGGGCACGCCGGTCGAAAAAACGGCAAGGGCAAACGGCCTGGAGTTGCTTTCCATGGAATGGGGGGGATATCTGGATGCCGGAGGGATTCGCCGTTTTCGTATGGAGGCCGGGCGTCTGTCGCCGGATGTGGTCCATGTGCATCAGGCGAAGGACCTGTGGATGATTGCGCCCGCGCTGCGGCGGCTGAAGACCGTCCCCCTGATCCTGACCCGGCATGTCGGGACACAGAAACCCAAGCGGGACTGGCTGCATGCCGGTCTCTACAGGCGCGTGGACCGGATCATCGCGATATCCGGCGTCATCCGGAAGAATGTGGCGGACACGCATCCCATTGCGCAGGAGCGGATACTCACCATCCCGAACGGGGTTGACCTTGCAGCGTTCGATCCGGCTCGTGTGTCCGGCGCGGCCGTGCGGCGGAAATTCGGAATACCTCTCGGGGCGCCGGTCATTGGAACAGCCGGCCGCATGAACTGGTGGAAAGGATACCGGGAATTTCTCATGTGCGCGGAAGAAGTGCTGCGCAGGGACAGCCGTGTGTGGTTTCTGGCCGCCGGGGGCGCCACGGTCGGAGAGGAGGAAGAAGCTCGGGCGATACGGGATTTTGCCGGTTCCCTGAACCTCAGGGGCAGATTGGTATTCGCCGGTTTCTGCGAAGACATGCCCGAAATTTATGCGGCCATGGACATGCTGGTCTATCCGGCCTATGCCGAAGCCTTCGGCATCGTCCTCATTGAGGCGATGGCCATGGGTCTTCCCGTCATCGCCTCTGATTGCGACGGCATACCGGAGATCGTCAAAAACGGCGAGACGGGCATTCTCGTGCCGGCCAGAGAGGCCGGGCCCCTCGCTCAGGCGGTTCTGGATCTGCTGAACAATGCTGAGAAGAGACAGGCATTCGGCAGGCGCGGCAGGGCCAGGGCCGAAAGGTGTTACGACTGGGAGAGGATTCTGGACGACACCATGAATTTATACAGGACAGTGATACAGGAACGGAGCCTCCATTGATGCACGATCTCTGGGCGGACCTTCATATTCACACCTCCTGTTCCGACGGTCTGCTGACTCCGTCCGAGATGATACGGAGAGCCAGGGACGTGGGCTTGAGCGCGGTCGCCATCGTGGATCATGATACGGTGGAAGGCATACCCGAGGCGCTTGAAACCGGCAGGGAATGCCAGGTGCACGTGCTGCCTGGCGTGGAACTGAGTTCGCAGTTCCAGGGGAGGGACGTTCACATACTCGGATATGAAATCGATTACACGGACGAGAAGTTCGTCGGGCATCTGGCCCTCTTCAGGCAGGAGCGCCACAGGCGCATCGTCCGCATGGTGGGCAATCTGAACCGGCTGGGACTGAAACTGACGATCGAGGAAGTTGAGGAGAAATCGAAGGGCAGTTCGATCGGCAGGCCTCATGTGGCGGAGGTTCTGATGGAAAAGGGCTATGTGGAAACCTTCCAGGAGGCCTTCCAGAGGTACATCGGATACGGCACACCGGCTTATGAGGAAAAATACCGGATTCTGCCCGATCAGGCGATCGCCATCATCGCGGAAGCGCGCGGCCTGTCCTTCCTGGCCCACCCGGGTTATGCGGTGACGGACGACCTGATCCTGCATTTCATCAAGGCGGGGCTGGACGGCATCGAGGTTGTGCATCCCAACATCCTGGAAAACCGGACACGCTATCTGATCGAGTTTGCGAGATCCCACGGCGTCCTGATATCGGGCGGATCCGACTGCCATGGAGGGAGGGACGGATGCACGCTCATGGGCAAGTACAACGTGCCCTATGCCATGCTGGAGGACATCCTCCGGGAGCGGGAAAGGCGTTTCGAGAAAAAAGAAGCGCTGCTCTCAGGGGGGAATGTTGAAACCGAGGGCTGACAGGATACTCGTGATCAAGCTGCGCGCCATCGGGGATGTGGTCCTGTCCACCGCTGTTTTACCCAATATCCGGAAGGCCTATCCTTCGGCGGCCGTCCATTTTCTGACCGAAAGGGCATCCGCGCCCGTGTTGGAGCATCATCCGGATGTGGACCGTATCCTGGTCCTGCCCGGGCGCGGTTCGGGGATCGCACGCGCAGCTGATTTTTACCGAGGTCTGATGCGTGAAAAGTACGATCTGGTGTTCGATTTGTTCGGCAATCCACGCAGCGCGTTTCTGACCCTGCTCAGCGGCGCGCCGGCGCGCGTGGGTTTTTCGTTCCGCGGCCGCGGCCATGCCTACAACATCCGGGTCGAGCCGCGGGGCGACCGGGTTCACGAGGTGGAATTCAATCTGGATGCGCTCAGGGCCGTGGACATTCCGGTGACTGCCAAAGAACCCCGAATGGCCGTGACGCAGCGTGGGCTGGAGACCATGGACGCCTGGCTCGAGCAAACCGGGATTCGCGGAGCTTTTTGCGTGGCGATGCATGTATGGGGCAGCTGGCCTGCCAAGCGCTGGGAGATCCGGCGGTTTTCCGAGCTGGCCGATCTGCTGATCCAGAAATACCAGGCGGCCGTGATCTGGACATGGGGTCCGGGAGAGGAAGCGTATGCGCGGGAGGCCCGGTCTGCCGCTGCCG
>JAFGEX010000084.1 GCA_016931355.1 bacterium | reverse complement strand
GTCGGGGCGACGCCAGGCGTTTGCGCGGGCGCGCCGCTCGCGCTCTCAAGCGTCACCGTGAAATAGCGGGTGTTTCCACCTTCCACCACCGTGCAAAGGGTGGTGGAAGGCGCCATCTCCGAAGGGGCGACGCTCGCGGAGGCAGGTCTGGGAGTGTCTTCGTCCCTGGACTCGACCTTCTTCTTGAACGGGATATCGATCTTGCTTTTTCCGGTCAGCAGGCGCAGGCCCTCGTTGAGTTCCATCTTCTTACCGGGCACCATGGCCGAGACCACGAGGAAGACATTCTTGTCTGTCTTCGGAATGCCTGCTTCGTCCAGGGCCTTCCCGGCTTCGGAAAGGGTATCCGGCACCGCTTCAAACGGATCGCCCTCAAAGGGGGGAAGTTGGAGCTGCTCGGATGCGATCCTGACCACCTGAGGATCCGGCGGAAGCGGGGTTTTCCCGAAATAGCCGAGCACTGCGCGGCCATAGCCGTTTTCAATTTTCTTCCACCGGCCGTAAAGCACGTTGTTGAAGGCCTGCAGCCAGTACTGCTGGCTCCCCGGAGTCACGCTGGTCCAGGCGCCGCCGGCCTCCACCACGACCGGAAACTCGGCAAGGATGTCGCTGTATTTGTCCAGCAGTCCGGCCTTGACCATCATGTGCACGTTCGGCCCGATGGCGCCGCCGGGCATCGGAAAACCCAGCACCCGCGCATCGGGCATGGTGGTGACCGGATTGAAATCGTACTCCTTCATGCCCTCGTTCAGGAGGTCCTCGATCATTTGCATCTTGGACACGTCCAGGTCCAGCGAAAAGCCGGTTCCCTTGAGGGCGTGCGCCATGGATCGGACATCGGGTTGCACGGTTCCGCTGGCAAGGGGACGCACGGAAAGGTCAATGCCGTCGGCCCCGCCTTCGACGGCGGCCATATACTGAGACACGGCCATGCTGGCCGTGTCATGGGTATGGGCCCAAAGGGGCATCTCCGGAGGCATGATCTTTCGCAGGCCCAAGGCCGTTTCGTAGAGCGTTTTGGGATCCGTGGTGCCGCTTGCGTCCTTCAGACAGATGCTGTCGATCCGGATATCGCTCTCGAGTAACCGTTTCCCGATGCTGATGTAAAATTCCGGTGTATGGACCTTCTCGGAATGAAAGGGAAGACCCATCAGGGAAATGGCTGCCTGGTGATGCATGCCGACATCCACGATGGGCCGGCCTGTCTTGACCAGCAAATCCGTGTCGTTCATGTAGTCGAAGTTGCGGTCCCAGGTCGTGCCGTATTCCTTCATCAATTTGGCCTGCAATTTGAGCGATTCCCGGTTCTGCGCCTGGAGGGTAACCCCGGAGATGGAACGCGTCAGGATCTGCAAATCCACATCCGGACCGAGGGCATCGCGCATGCTTTTCATGGTCTCGAAGGGGTCTTCTCCGAGGTAGAAAAACGGCGCCTGGTATCTTGCGCCGCCGCCGAATTCCATGTGGCGGACGCCGGCCTCTTTGGCGGCATATTGCATGGCCGGGAGGTAATCTTCCAGACGGACCTTCCCGCCGAAGGAGCTCTGAAGCCCATCCCGGAAAGGGGTGAGCATCACGCGTATTTTTTTGGGGGTTTTGGTGTAAAGCATCGTATCTCCTTTATCTTGTTATATTGCGGATCTCTTTCATGCTGCTTATCCGCGCGCCGGGAAACCTCCTGGCATACGCCGCAACAATGGCGGCGACCATCGCAGCGCTATCCGGTCCCGTGACGGCGATTTTAGCCGGAAAAAAAGCCATGATGATCTGCATGACAAGCGCAAGAAATACCAAGACAAAAAATACGCCCACAAAGGCGCATACACAAACCGCAAGAAGACTCAGCCCCATGTTCGGAATCCTTATATGTTTTTTAGCTTATGGCGATATGGATCCGGCATTGAATAGCATGCTCGATTCGATAAGGGTTTATAAATGGTTTTACAAGTATCTTTTTTGAAGCAGAAATGCAAGCATATAGCAATAGATTTCTTCCGATCCGAGCCCTGCGGTGCTCGGGATGGGGATTGCCTTATTCGAGGGGCAGTGGTAGGTTTCCTGCATGGCCAGGAATTGCTGCTGGAACTGCAAGTACTACGTGGCGAAGGGCGATCACGAACCCGCAGTGCTCAGGAGTGCACTTTCGAATGTCTGCACCTACACGGAAAATCCGGAGGACAAGAGAAACTGGACGGAGAGGGCCTGTCCGACGCCGCCCGGGTATGTCTGCAAACGGTACAAGGAGAGGTTTTACTGATCATTCGTCATTTGAGGAATGCTCGTCGCTGAATCCGTAAACGCCATGCCCATCTACGAATATCAATGCCGTTCCTGCGGGGGCATCTTTCAGACCTTGATCATGAAGGCCTCGGAGGAAAAATCGCTCAAGTGTCCTCACTGTGGTGTACCCACGCCCAGGAGAATCATCTCCCGGGTTGTCTATCATGCATCGGAGCGGGACCGGCTGGCCGCGTACGACCCCGGGGCGAAGAAAGGGGATGCCTTTTTTAAAGACAGCCGCAACATAGGCTTGGATGCCAAGAAGAGGGCACAACGGATGGGGGTGGATCTGGGAAAGGGATTTGAGGAGAAGCTGGAGAAACTCCGCACGGATCCCGGAAGCGTGATGCGGGAAAGTGAATGAAAAGGTTCAAGGTGCAAGGTCCAAGGTGCAAGGCAGGAAGTTCCACATCGGTCGCCGCGCGTTCTGCGAGGGATCCGGAAGAGATGGTGAGATTTTGAAAGAGGAAAACCAAGAGGACATCATCGGAAGGCTTGTGCTGATCCATTATCAGGACAGGCCGACCCTCTATGCCCGGTGCGAAGCCGTTGAGCCGGACGTCAAAAAGGGCTGGTACCATTTGACCCTGCTGCTTCTCACGATCCCGGCCAAAACCGTAACCTGGATCCTGAAGGAGGAATATATCCTGGGCGCGGCCTTCACCATGGGAGGGCAGGCCATGCGGCTGGAGGGGGTTCCACCCCATCGGCCGGAGAAGGAGGTGGAAAAGGGTACGGAGGAACCCGGGTCGAAGGGAGGCCGTGCCCACAATAAGGTGATCCCCTTCAGGAGAGAATCATGAACGACCTCGGGAAAAAAGCGGCTGTGCACCTGATCCGCCTCGTGCTCGCGATTGTGTTTGCAACGCTCATCAGCCGCGTTTTCTTTCAAGAGGGTTCATTTCTGAATGTGATGATTCTCGCCGCAGTGCTCCTCGGCTTCGCCTACCTGTTTGAATACGCAAAAAAACGAGATTAGACCCTTGGCTTGTAACTTCTCTGCGATTCGCGGAGAAGGTAAAAATCCGACCAGGGATTTCGACATTCGAATTTGGTTGCGGACT
>JAFGEX010000083.1 GCA_016931355.1 bacterium | reverse complement strand
CGGAACCGCAATTTCCCCTTCCCGCCCGGCTCCATCCACGCCATGGTGCTCTCCCATGCCCATATTGACCACAGCGGCAACATCCCGCAGCTGGTCAGGCAGGGATTCCGCGGGGACATCCTCTGCACCCATGCCACGCAGGACCTGTGCCGCATCATGCTCAAGGATTCGGCGCATATCCAGGAGATGGACGCCTTCTACATGAACAAAAAACGGGCGAAAAAGAATCTTCCGGAAGACATCGAGCCGCTCTACACAGGCGAGGATGCGGACCGCTGCATGGAACAGTTCAAGGGAATCGGTTACGGCGAAATCTATCCGGTGTCCGAGGACCTGAAGGTGACCTTCATGGACGCCGGACATATTCTGGGGTCTGCGGTCGTGATCCTGGATGTCACGGAGAACGGAAAATCCAAACGCATCCTTTTCACCGGAGACCTGGGAAGGAAGCACCTTCCCATCATCCGGGATCCGGTCCAGGTTGACCGGGCCAACTTCCTGATCACCGAATCGACCTATGGAAACCGCTCCCATGATCCCATCGAGAACATGAAGGCGGAACTGCGCCGTGTGATCGAGGAGACGACCGGCCGCGGCGGAAGAGTCGTTGTCCCGGCATTCTCGGTGGGGAGAACCCAGGAACTGGTGTACTTCCTCCACGAGCTGTTCAAGGAGAAAGCCCTGCCGCCGATCCCCATCTATGTGGACAGCCCCCTGTCCACGAACGCCACAGAGGTGTTCCGCCTCCATCCCGAGTGCTTTGACTCCGAAACCCATTCCGAATTCCTCGTCGAAGGCCATGACCCGTTCGGTTTCCACAGGCTGCGCTACATCCGGGAAGCGGAGGAATCCAAGAAACTCAACGAACTCAGCGAGCCCTGCATCATCATCTCCGCATCCGGCATGTGCGAGGCCGGCCGCATCCTGCATCACCTGAAACGCGCCATCCCGAATCCGAGAAACACCGTGCTCATCGTGGGATTCATGGCCGAAAACACCCTGGGCAGGCGCATCGTGGAAAAGCTGCCCGAGGTCAAGATACACGGCGAGTTGTATCCGCTCCGGGCATCGGTTGAAGTGTCGCTCGGATTCAGCGCGCATGCAGACCGGGAGGAACTGCTGGCCTATATCGAGGGCATCGACCGGAAAGGTCTGGAACGGATCTTCGTTGTTCACGGCGAGCCGGAAAGCGCCGACGCCTTCGCATCCACCCTGAGGGATAAAAAATATCCGGAGGTGACTGTCCCGAAACGGGGGGACCGTTTTAGTCTGTGACCCGGGAAACGGCTGTCCAGAATCATTAAAAACGCCACGGCAATAAGCTGCCGGGGAATCCTCAATCAACAGGAAAAGGGATTGAAAGCGCCCGCTGATCCAGCGGCAAGGAGGCCTGTCATGAAAAAGGGCAAAATGCTGACGGTGTTCTGCGCAACCGTCCTGATTTTGATCATGATCTTTTCCGGGTGCTGTTCCATGAACCGGCTGCAGAACGTGGCATTCCGGGAACGCACCGTTTCCGCGCTCGCAGCCCATCCACCGGCACCCGAAATCTTCACGGACGACTGGACCGATGTCGATCTCAGCAATCCCGTCCGGGCCGCCATCGGCATCGGAACCGGGATAGCCAAGGAGGTCGAGGTTGCGAAGACCCGGGCCAAAATGGACAGCGCCATGTCCCGGGTCAACATCCCGGAAACGATGCGCGCCGAAATTTTAAAGCGGGGCGCCCCGTATCTCCATTACAGCCCCGTCGAGGACACCGACGCCTCCGATTTTCTGTTCGACGTCATCATCCGCCGCTACGGCATAGAGGCCAAATCCTGGACAGCCGGCGTGCATTTCAAGATGGACGCGAAAATCGTTCTGCTGGACAACCGGAAAGACCGGGTAATCTGGAGAAGCTGCTTTGATGAAAAAATGCCGGTTTCGCCGGATATTTTCGGCCTCCCCTCCTCGGCGGGGAACATCATCACGATGATGTCGCTCTCGCGGCTCACGGCGGAACAGATCGCGGACGGGCTGGATCATCTGGCCGTCTATACGTCGGACAGGATCATCCACAAGCTGCAGAAGGATTTTTTGAAGAAAAATCAATAGGAGGGATGCAGGTTCTTCCGGAATCCGCCGACTTTCATAAGCGGGGCTCTATCCATGCACGGAATCTTTTTATCAAGCCGGCTTCCGACGTCTTGAGTCTCACGGCAGGTTCTTGAGATTGCCCAGGTCTTTTTCTCTTTGGGCTGCAACTTTGTTCTTTTTAAGATCTTCCAAATGGATCTTGTTCACTTGAATGCCGTCTATCAGCACGGCCAGTTTATTCTTATAGCATTCCTTGAAACCTATTCCGGAAACGCTGGATTTATCCAGCGGAGGGAACAAACAGCCGTCCGGCCTTTCATCATGCGCCCACCCCCGGTCTTTTCAGCGGAACACAAGGCCTTACCGCTCATTTCATGTATTTCTTGTACGTCTCCGCCCGGTCGGGGTCCAGGGCTGCGATTCTCCGGATGATGTTCTGGTCGCTCCTGCAGAGCTCCAGGATCTGGATATGGTAGGCCTTCAGGAAATTGACAGCGTCCTTTTGCTCCGGATCCTTTTTCAGAACGCCCTCCAGCAGCGCCACCGCGTCCCCGCAGGTGCGCACCGCGAGTGAATCGTCCTCGCCGGCATGGGCGAACGCGGAGAAGAAAAGGTCCTTCATCTTCCTGAACGGCACCCTGTCCTCGCTCAGGATTTTCTCGATCAGCTCCTTGCGCTCCTTCCAGCCGCGCACGTTCTGGCTGTCGAACATGGCCTGATCCGCGATCCGCCTGGCCTTCTCGAAGTAAGGCGAGCCCGCGAGAGGGCCGAACTTGTCGTATTCGCCGCCCAGGATGATGTAGGCATAGAAATTGAGGAATCCCGTGAAGGGGTTGTAAACGTTTTCGTTATGGACGAGGGCCTCGCCGGCCTGGTACGGAAAATCCCAGTACTTGTCGTAATATTGGATGTCCTGGCCGTTTGAAATGAGGAAGGTGCCGCCGTAGCGGTCCTCGAAGCTGCTGCTCTTGTCCTGCAGAAAAATCTGCACGCCGACCGGTACGGGCTCCTCGAAATCCTCGCCGGTCCAGTCGTAATCGCTCAAATAAACGGAAATATAATCCTGAAGTTCCTTGAGTTTGTCCTGTTTGTCAAGCGGGAGGCGGTCCAGCGTCATTTTTACGGTGGCCTCCATCTGTCGGGCATGGACGCGGCCTGAAAGAAAAACGGCGCAAAGCAGGAACAGCCGCGCCCCCCAATGTCTGATAGGCATCCTCTTCATAACTCCTCCTTGCCTCATGCAAAATATAAGTAAATTATCGATAATTACACCGATTGTCAAGCGTTCTTTTGGCCCTTCTTAGGCTGCCGGGACCGGTGCGATCGACAAAACGGGTGGAACGGAAGCATTTTGAATCTGACAGCAAGCACATTCCCCTCAGGCTTGCCGCGGGGTAAGCGAGCGAATCTAAAAGTCTTCTTCCTTACAGATCGAAGATTCCCCGGCAGCTCGCTGCCGGGGAGCTTCCATCAATCCGTTTTGCTCCTCCCGGATATTTTTTACTTGTATCATAAACCCGAATTTGCTATCATACACTCCGCATCCCGAGGGGCGGCATCCTGTTGTCCCATCATCCATCCTTCTGATATTTGAAGAGCGGCTCCATGATCTGGCGTGTGCGCAGAAAACGCCGGGCAGCCTGCTTCTTTTTCGTTTTGAAAAACATCACGGCCTGCTCCCTTATCCTGTCCCACAGTTCCGCCTGCCTCGGCGCAGGCGAGGAACTGCCCCTGTCCGCAGCTTCGGCAGGCCTGGCATCCGCCTTGTGCGCCTTTCCGGGACTGCCGGAATCCCTGGCCCAGAATCCCTCCGGTCCGGCCTTTCTCGAACAGGCGGAAATCCAATTCTCCACCGCTTCCCTTTTCAGGCTCAAAGAATGCGCCCTGAAATCGTTTACCGCAGGATTGCCGTTCCGATGGGGCGCATGGGGTTGCATGGCGCAGAGCCTGGGCGGAGCGCTTTACAGGGAGAACAGCCTGTCCGTCTGCCTGGCGGTCCGAAACGGCGAACGGACAGCCTTCGGCGTTTCCGCCAGGATACTCGCCGCCCAGGCTGCGGGATACGGAGTCCGCGCCTCCGCATGCATGGACCTGGGCTGGACCGTCCGGATCTCGGAAAAATGGTTCTGGGCAGCGGGCATTTCGAACTGCACGCGCAGCCAGATGGGCGGGGAAAGGCTCCCGCAATGCGGCAGGACGGGGATCTCGTTCAGGCCCTGCTCCGGCATTCGGGTCCTGGCGGAACTGGACAAGGACATTCGCCAGGCCCCTGAATCGAGATGGGGAATCGAAACAAGGCTTGCTCAGGGTTTGGCGCTGAGATGCGGCTTCGGGACCAGGCCGGATGTTTTCTGCCTGGGCATCGGGGCGGGCCTGAGAAGACTGCGCATGGATTACGCGGTCTCGGAACATCCTGTACTGGGCGCCACGCATCACATCACCGTCAGGCTGATCCGGCGCCACGAGAAAAACAAGACGGAGAACAACAGGCGTCCATGAAGATGAGGCAGATCCTGATGATCGGCATCCTGGCCCTTGCCCGGACCGTCCCGGCTCCAGGACAGGCCGACCTTGAGGAACGGCTCGAGGATCTGGGACAATCTCTGCCCGCACTGGCCGAAAGGCTGGACGAATGGAGAAAGCATCCCATAGACCTGAACCGGGCGGATCCCGAGGACCTCGCAGGCCTCCCCCTTCTGGACGACCGGGAGGTCCGGAAAATCATCCGCGAAAGAAAAAAGGGGCCGTTTCTTTCCTGGCAGGATCTCATGGCCAGGGCGGGGCTGGATTCGGCTCGTCTTTCCGGCATCAGGGCTTTTGTCGCAATCGG
>JAFGEX010000082.1 GCA_016931355.1 bacterium | reverse complement strand
CCACGGGGATCATTTCTCCGGGCCGCACGGCCAGCACATCTCCGATTTGGACGTCCGAGGCGGCTGTCTCGATTTCCCTGCCGTCGCGGACGATGCGTGCGGTTTTGGGGCGGAGATCCATGAGCCGCCGGATGGCCGATGCGGTCTTGGATCTGGCCTTGCTTTCCAGCATGCGTCCCAGCAGCACCAGGGTGATGATCATGGCCGTGGTGTCGAAGTACACCGGCGGGTGCGCACGGCCTGCAAAGAGGGATGGGGATGCAACAGCAGCGGATGAATAGACAAAGGCCGCGCCCGTGCCCATGGCGATCAGGGTGTTCATGTCCGCAGCACGGCGTTTGAGAAGAGACCAGGCGCCCCGGTAGAATTCATTGCCTGCAAAAACCATGACCGCCAGGGTCAGGACCAGAAGCGGGACGCCGATGATGGACGACCAGGCGGCAGGGGGATGGAAACCCGGGATCATACCGGGCATGGACCCGATCATGATCAAAAGCGTGATGCCTGCGCTCAGCTGGAATTTTTTCCTGATTTTCAGGTATTCGGATTCCTGTGCCTGCTGCGGATCCAGAAGCCGGCCGTCTTCGCTTATGGAATAATCACCTGCTGCGGCCAGGGCTTTCTTCCAATCGTCCCATCCCGTGAGTCCCGGCACATAGCGGATCTTTGCATCACCGGTGGCTGGATTGACCGAGGCTGCGAGTACGCCGTCGATTGATTTCAGGGCGTCTTCCACCCGGCTCGTGCAGGAGGCGCAATGCATGCCCTGTACGGTGAATCCGGTTTCGCGGCTGTCCACATCATACCCCGCGTCCCGGATGGCCCGGACGACATCATGCAGTTGAACGGCTTGTGGGTCGATTTTCAGAGAAGCTGTTTCGGCCGCCAGGTTGACCCTGGCCGACAGCATGCCCGGCAGTCCGGTGAGGGCTTTTTCCACACGGCCGGAGCAGGAGGCGCAATGCAGTCCCTTGAGCGGGAGTTCCAACCGGATTTGACGGTTGTCCTTTTTCAGGGCAGGGATGCTTTTCTTATTCATCGGACTTCCCGATGATGCGCGGTGAAAAAAACTTTTTCCGGCCGAGGAATCTGTCCAGGACGGCAACAGCCAGCCCGGACAGGACGAAACCGCAGAAAAAACCCAGCACAGCCAGGCCCTGGCTCTTTGTCCGCAGGCTGACGATCGCATACGACGCGATGGCTGAAACAAGGGGGAGCAGGTAAACCATGAAGGCTGCGGTCAGGAGGCTGCGCGGAGAGGTCTCGATTTCGACCAGGTCGCCCGGCCGATAGCTTTGGCCCTCCAGGGGCAGTTTGATCCTTCTGGAGGTCTTGCCGAACGGATTGCAGGCATTTTTTGCGCTGCACTTGTCGCAGCTTTCGCGGGCACGGACCTGGACGATGCCGTTCCCATCAGGCAGTATTTCTACCAGGATTCCTGTTTCATGCATGTTTCATCATTCTTTTTTCTCATTGCCGGAAACGGGAGTTTTTTCGAGAATGGCTCCCATCTCATCCAGGATGTCCAGATACTTGTCCGGATTCTTCCTGAACTCTTCAAGACAGGCGGTGCAGCAGAAGTAGATGCGTTTGCCTTCCAGGTCCAGGAATATTTTCTTGTCAACCGGATCTTTTGTGACCGGGCAGAGGGGCTGGCTGGGTACCTTGGGCACCTTGGTTCTGGTGAGGGTCAGCTTCGTCGTATCGGCCGGGCTGGTCTCATCCGTTGTCTGGGATGCTGCGATGCCGAGGCCGAGCAACAATGTCATGATGGCTGCCCATGTTTTCATCTGTTTTTCCTCCTGTTATGTGGCTCACCATTCAACAGCTTAAATCCTGCAAAGGTTCCCGGATTTGACCGGATCATTGGCGTCAAGAGCCGATCCTGGAAATCCGCACCGGGCGGGTCGTGCAGGCTTATTTAAGGAAGCCCTCGGCCTATTTCCGGGAGCGACGATCTGTGCCTTGCTCGCATGGAATCTGTCAGCACCCGCATTCCCCGCAGCTTGCCCCGGGATCTAACACGCGGTTTATCCCGGGCCTTGACCCGGGGCAAGTAAAAGAATCCAAATGTTTTTTCCCCTGCAGATCGAAGATTCCCCCAGCGCGCTGCCGGGAAGCTCCAATCATTCCGTCGGGAAATGAAGCGGTGGGGGATCCTGAAGTCCTTTGCCGGAGGGCCCCGTCAATCCGCGAACAGGATTTCCAGGATGTTTCCCAGCTTGTCCTTTCCCTCGAGTTTCTTCAAATTGTACACTTCGGTGTACCCGCAGTTGTTGCAGGACACGAACGCGTACCTGTAGGATTGGATTTCCATCAGGCGGGAAATGCCGGTTCCGGACATGGCCAGTTTTTCAACATTACCGCCACGGCTCTTGCACTTGGTGCAGATGAATGCGGTTTCCAGTTTCTGTTCGATGTCGCTCATTTCTGACAACCCCCTCATGATGATTCCGTTGAAAAGTCATGACTTTATTCAATATACGGATTCCCGGGAGATTTGTTCAGGAAGGCTCTTCCGCAGCCTCGGAACGCCTTGTGTCCCAGCCCGATACTCAAAAAAGGCTTGTACTTTTCCGGATAATCTTTTATTTTTATCATCTTTGGTGTCTGAAAGCGCATGCATGACCGGTATCCGGGAGACGACGCTTCATGGACGGATGGACTCTGATTCTCGTCGGCATCGGGCTTTCGATGGATGCATTCGCGGTATCCGTCTCGTGCGGCATCGTCTCAGGTGCAGTCCGCCTGCGCCATGCGTTCCGAATCGCATTCGCATTCGGCCTGTTTCAGGCGGTGATGCCGCTTGCAGGCTGGGCCGGAAGGTGGAGGTCCTGGGCGGATTGATTCTGATCGGGGGGAAAATACTCGTCGAGAACCTGTTGTGAAGTCCTCATAGAACCATTCAGGGAAAAACGCAACAAAAACGGACGACCAGGATAAAGCAGTTGCATTTTGATAAAAAGTCCAATAAATTCCCATAAAACAAAAGTGTTCGGTTGTATGGCAGTAATATCATAACAATTCTATATTTAGAAGAATTGTCATACCCATCATTTTCGAAAAGGATGGTTATCAATTTTTCTTCTACAGTAACGAACATATACCTGTTCATGTGCACGTACGTTATGGTGGGGGAGAAGCAGTTATTGATGTTGAAGGAGTCGTTGAACTGCGGGAATCTCAGAACATGAAAATGAACGAATTGAGAAAAGCATTGAAGCTTGCCCGCGAGCATCAAGATTTGATACTGGAGAAGTGGCATGAGCACCTTGACTGATACAGCGCTGTCCGCGAGGTATAAAAATGGTTTGATCATTATTCAGATGGAGAGCGGAATCGAAATCCGCTTTCCCGTCAGTGGCAATGAACGTCTCGCCCATGGAACCTTCGCACAACTCAATCATATTGAGATATCTCCATATGGACTGCATTGGCCGGAACTAAACGAGGATTTATCTTTCAAAGGCCTGTTCGCCGGGGATTATGGACAATTTGTGGGGAAAAAAACAAGTCCATCCAAAAAACGGTCAGCCATCCGTCGATGACCCGTCCTGTTTTCATTGTATCTGAATGATTGAAATTCAGCATGGATTCAGACTGAAGAAAATAAATCCTACCTCGTTTCATTGTAAACCCGCACGGAGGACCATCCATGGCTTTCGACTTTTCAAACATGAAGAAACTGGCTGAAGGCAAGACCAAGATCATCTATGAAAATCCTTCCGATCCGGAAACCGTTTACATGGCGTTCAAGGACGACATTACGGCCGGCGACGGCGTGAAGCACGACATCATCCAGGGCAAGGCGCTCGTGGACTGGAAGACCAACCGCGACATCTATGAATACCTGAACCGGAAGGGCATGCGCACGCATTACATTTCAAGCCCCGCGGAAAAGGTGTGCCTGGTGAAGAAGCTGGATTTCAAGATCAACCTCGAGGTGGTGTCCAGGCGCGTGGCAGCCGGATCCATCCTGAAATGGGGCAAGGTCAGGGAAGGCGATTACTATGATCCGCCCATCACCCAGTTCCATTACAAGGACGATCCTCTTCATGATCCCATGCTCGACGACGATTACGTGGAATTCATCATCCAAAACAAGCAGGACGGCCGGATGTACGCCGATATGCGGAAACTCAACGCTGAAGTCATCCTCCTTCTCGAAACCGCATTCGCGCATTTCGGGGTTCAGCTTGTGGATCTCAAGCTCGAGTACGGATTGATCGGCGGGGAAGCCACGATCATTGACGAGATCACGGGCGGGTCCTTCAGGCTCTGGCCGTACGCCAAAGCCAAGCCCGACTTCAAGAAAAAGAACGTGCTGTCCGAGCTCAATCCATCCGGCAGGCTGGACAAGGACACCTACCGCATGGGCGGCGACCTGAGCCAGGTGCAGTCCAAATTCGAGGAAATCGCGAAGATCACGGAAGGATTTAAAAATTTACCTTGAAAACTGCCACACGCTTTTAAAAGTGCGTGGCAGTTTTTACATTGATGGCCCGTGGTTTCCCAACCGCAGGCCCCTGATTTCCGGGCAAGCCGGAATGACGCAACGTACACTCAATGTGCGTCGCAGTTGACTCTCCGCCGGAGTTTGTAATCGAGTGTCGAGATGTCCCTCATCGAAACCCGCGCGAAATCCCTGCTCCGCAAACAGAAAAAAATTGAATCGTGGTTTGTCAGCCGGTACGGCATGAACCTTTATCGGGGATGCACGCACAATTGCGCTTATTGCGACGGCAGGGCGGAAAAATACCGTGTGCAGGGCGAATACGGCAGGGACGTGGAAGTCAAGGTCAATGCAGCCCAGCTTCTTAAAAAGGAATTGGATCCGTCGCGGCGCCGCATCCCTCTGAAAAAAGGCTTCGTCTTCGTCGGCGGCGGCGTGTGCGACACGTACCAGCCCGCGGAACAGACCTACGGGCTCACGCGCAGCGCGCTGGAAATCCTGGCTGATTTCAATTTCCCCGTTCACATTCTCACCAAGTCCACGCTCGTGCTCCGGGATGCGGATCTGATCCGGAAGATCAATGCAAACACCCGGGCCATGGTTTCCTTCAGCTTTTCATCAGTGGATCCGGACATCAGCCGGATTTTTGAGCCGGGCGTACCGGCTCCGGCAGAGAGGCTGGAAGCCATTGCCTATCTGAAGAGCCTGGGGATACCCTGCGGCATGTATCTTTTGCCTGTCATCCCCCATGTGACGGACAGCGTCGAAAAGATCGAACGATCCGTGGAGACGGCCCGGGAAGCCGGGATTGATTTCATCGTGTTCGGAGGCATGACCCTGAAGCAGGGGAGGCAGGAAGACCATTTCATGGATGTGCTCCGCAGATATAATCCCGCGCTTCCCGAGGCCTACCGGGGCATTTACCACGGCTGTCCCTGGGGTTCTGCTTCATCGGGATATTTCAATTCCATTCAACAGATTTTCAACCGGGCAGCCAGGCGCTATCATATGCCCAGGCGCATCCCGCTCCGGCTGTTCAAGGACTGGATTGATGAGAACGACCGGGTCATTATTCTCCTGGAGCACATGGATTACCTGCTCAAGACGGACGGAAAAAAATCCCCCTATGGTTTTGCCGCGTATTCCCTGTCCGGGACAAAAGAGCCTCTGTCCAGTATGCGCAACAGTCTGAGGAGGATCAAGGGCGTGAACGTATTGGTCGAAAAAATCCTTCTGGAAATCCTGGACACAGGCACCTGCGCGGAATACGAGAGGCTGATGGGGGAGTGAGACAACTTTCCGTCCGGCTTTGGCGGAAAAAATACTTTGAAATATTATTTTAAATATTTATCTTCTTTATACTTCGAATCTCAACAGCAAAATATCCGGCTCAGGTGGAATCCGCATTCAAAGTGGACTCCACATGAGCATGTGATGCGGGCCTCGCCACACAGGTGAAGCCTGCTGAAGGTTGCTTTTCTTCTATAAGAAGATTGAAATTGGATTTCTCATGAAGACGCGATTTATAATCATTTCTTTCTTATCTGGTTTTATTTTAATAACCTGCAGCACCCTCATGGATTTCGAATCGCCCAAGGTGAAGATCATATCACCCGCAGATGGATCCCAGGCATTCGGCATTGTGCATATCCAGATTGAGGCCACCGACAATAAGAAGATCGATCATGTCGAACTGATCCTCGACGGTATGAAGGTGTTGTCCATCCAAAGCAGGTCTTTGACATACGATTGGGATCTGACCAAGACCAACCAGGATGCCAATCACACGATTGTGGCAAAAGCTTTTGATCCGGGCGGCAACTGGAGCGAGGCGAAGGTGGAGTTCTTTGGGTACGGGAAGCCTCCTTCGAGTCCGGAACTTTCGGAGCCGGACGATGCCGGTATTTCGGACAATGCGCAACCGGTGTTGAAATGGAGCGCCATGTCCCTTGCGCAGGCCTATCATCTGCAAGTGGGGGACAGCCTGTTTAGCCAACTGTCGGTCGATGATTCGACGATTGCTGAAAAT
>JAFGEX010000081.1 GCA_016931355.1 bacterium | reverse complement strand
GCGGCACTGGAACGTGTCCTGTCCGTTGCAGGCAGGGAACAGGCGGACCTCGCCGTGTTCCCCGAACTGTTCCTGACCGGATATCCCCCGAGAGACCTTCTGGACAGGAATGATTTCATACGGGCCGCCTGGGAGGCCCTCGACGAGGTGGTCCGGATATCCGCCAGGCACCCTCATACCGGCCTCCTGCTGGGTACAGTTCTGGCCGATGGAGATCCGGGCAGAAGCCTCCGGAACGCCGCCGTGCTGATCGATTCCGGCCGCATCGTCGCAACGCGATTCAAATCCCTTTTGCCCACCTATGACGTATTCGATGAGGCGCGCTATTTCAAACCTGCGGAATCCGTCAGCCCTGTCCCATACAAAGGCCGGATCCTCGGCATCCACATCTGTGAGGATGCGTGGAATCATCCGGAATTCCTGCCTGGAAAAACCTATTCAACCGATCCGGTGCGCATTCTGGCGGACCAGGACGCCTCCCTTTTCATCAACCTCTCTGCATCCCCCTTTCACATCGGAAAGGAGAAGATCCGGTACAGGCTCATCCGAGAGCGTGTGCAGAAACTGCAAAAACCGTTCATCCTGGCCAATCAAATCGGGGGAAACGACGAACTCCTGTTCGACGGCCGCAGTTTTGCACTCGATGCATCCGCCCGCCTGATCGCCGATTTTCCGGATTTTGAAGAGTGCATCCGCACGGTTGACATCCGCGCCAGGGGTTCCGAAATGCCGTACCGGGATCAGGAACCCATCGCTACCCTGCATCGGGCGCTGATTCTGGGCCTGAGGGATTACATGAAAAAGTGCGGATTCCGGGAGGCCGTACTCGGGCTCTCCGGGGGGGTCGATTCGGCCGTTGTCGCAGCCATCGCCTGTGAGGCGGCGGATCCGGCAAACGTTCTCGGAGTCGCGATGCCCTCGCGTTTCTCATCCGGAGAGAGCATCGAGGATGCCCGGCAGTTGGCGGCCAATCTCGGCATGCGCTTTGAGGAAATCCCGATCGAACACCTTCATGCAGCGTATCTGCACACCCTCACCCCGCATTTCAAGGAAACAACGCCGGGTATTGCGGAGGAAAACATCCAGGCCCGCATACGCGGCAATCTGCTGATGGCCCTGTCCAACAAATTCGGGTATCTGGCCCTGGCGACCGGAAACAAGAGTGAGCTGGCCATGGGATATTGCACCCTGTATGGAGACATGAGCGGAGGGCTGGGCGTCATCGCCGATGTGCCGAAAACCATGGTTTATAAGCTTGCCGAACATCTGAACCGGGAAAAAATCATGATCCCGGAACGGGTGATGACCAGGCCGCCCTCCGCCGAGCTGCGGCCCAACCAGACGGATCAGGATTCCCTCCCTCCATACGATATTCTGGATGCGGTGCTCCATCTCTACCTGGATGAAGGCATTTCCATACCGGAAATCGCATCCCGCGGATTCGACATCGAACTCGTGCGGCAAATCGTCCGGACGGTTTGGAAAAGCGAATATAAAAGAAGACAGGCCGCTCCCGGCCTCAAGGTGACGACCAAGGCTTTCGGCATCGGGAGGCGCATGCCCATAGCGGCCAGGCTGTGGTCCGTGCCCGGGACCTGAAGGCCCGCCAGTGTACAACAAACGAAAAGAGATTGGAAAAACCGGTGAAAACCGTGTTGTCCGTTTTTCCGAAGAAAAGGCCGCGCCTCCCCCCTGTCTATCACAAGATATACAGGCAGCATGTCCGGCAGGACCGGAGAGGGAGATCAGGTTTTTCCGTCTGTACCAGATATCTTGAATCCTGGATGCATGTTCTCGCGGCTTCAGACGTCCGGGACGGCGGGAACAATGCCGTTACGCTGGAAATCGGAGCAGGCAATCTGAACCAGTTGTCTTTTGAGAAACCCGGCCTGCGTTACGACATCGTGGAACCCTCGCCGTGGCTCTACCAGGACTCGCCGTTCAGGTCCAGAATCGGAAAGTCATACAGGGACCTGTCCGAAATACCGCTGGCACCGGAGTATGACAGGATCCTGTGCATCTCGGTGCTGGAACATGTGCCCGGATTGCCGGGACTGGTCGCCCGGACGGCCCTGCTGATGAAACCCGGCGGAGTGCTGCGCGTGGGCATCCCAAATGAGGGGAGGGCCGGCTTCAGGCTCGGCACTCGTGTCAAGGCATTGGAATTCAAAAGAAAGCACGGCCTGGACTATGGGATCCTCATGCGTTATGAGCATTTGAATACAGCGGACGAAATCGAATCCGTTCTGAATTTTTTTTTCCGCACCTGCAGACGCCGCCTGTTCGGCCTGAATGCGGACCTGGCCCTTTACCGTTTTTACGCCTGTTCGAAACCCAGGACCCGCTGCGCGGCTCTTTACCTGAAAGGGCAAGGCCATGAAACATCCGGATGAACCGGATCGAAGGAGACTCCAGAAATTATCAATCGTGCTTTCCGTGTACAATGAGGAGGTCATGCTGCCGCATGTCTGGGCCGCACTCAAGAGGATCAAGCGGGATTACCCCTTCCGGACTGAAATTCTTTTTGTCAACGACGGGAGCACGGACCGTTCCGGATCCGTGCTGGAGGAGATCCGGAAAAAAGAAGGCGGCTCCCACGACGTGAAGATCATCCATTTCACCCGGAATTTCGGCCATGAGGCTGCAATGACTGCGGGCATAGACGCCTGCTCCGGCGACGCCGTGATCTGCATGGATGCGGACCTGCAGCATCCTCCGGGAAAAATCAGGGAAATGGCTGAAGCGTTCACCTCCGGCTTTGATGTGGTGATCATGAACCGCCTCTCCAGCCGGGGTCAATCCTTTCTGAAAACACTCACCTCCCGGATTTTTCATTTCATCCTCAGGCGCATCGAACCGTTTCCACAGCAAGGCAACCCCTCGGATTTTTTCCTGATCTCGGCCGGCGCGGCGGAGGTGCTTCGCCGGGGTTTCCGCGAAAGATTGCGTTTTACGAGAGGGCTCATCCAGAGCCTGGGTTTCAGGAAAACCGTGCTCGATTACAACGCCCCGGCGAGAACCGGGGGCCGCACGAAATACACGTACTGGAAACAGCTGAAAATGGCCGCGGTCGTACTGGTTTCCTATACCAAAAAACCTCTTTTCCTGGCCATCATTCTCTCCGGTCTTTTCGCCGTTTTTTCCGTGATCCTCGGCATCACCAGTACGGCCGTCTTTTTCCTGCGCCGGGACACGCCTCCCGGATACACCACCCTGATCGTGTTCATGTCCCTGGGTTTCAGCATGATTTTTCTGATTCTCGGAATCATGGGCATCTATCTCGGCATCTGGGCTGAGGAGAACAGGAACCGGCCCATGTACATCGTGCAGAAGAAAAGCGGTTTCAGGGAGAAACCCTGAAACAGCCTCCCTTCAAACTGCGCGCCGCTCACCGTGCGGAGGGGCTGCTCCGCAAATCCGTGATCCGCACGGCCCTTCTGGCTGCAGGGGCTGCATGGATCATTGCCGCAAACCTGGCCGCATTCCGGCTGTACGATCAAATCCCGGACCGCTTCCGGCGCCGTGACGTGACGGGGCTGGCCTATTCCAGCGCGTCCCGGTTCCTCTATTTCTACTATTACCTGCATCTTTTTCCCCTCACTTCATCGGCTGAAAAAACCTATTCTGCTGAAGGGGCGCGCCGCCTCCTGGAGGAAAACGGACATACGCTCCGGATGGAACACCATCACTGGACCCGGCTCGGCGAGCATGGCCGTATCTGGTGCTTCCTCCCCGACGCCTGGCTGAGGGGC
>JAFGEX010000007.1 GCA_016931355.1 bacterium | reverse complement strand
GCAGTCTGGACCTGCCGCATGACTGGAGCATCGAGGACAGCCCGGGCCCGGAATCCATCGGCCCTTTTTCCAGGCAGAGTCCGGGCGGCCCGCCCACAGGGCATGTGCTCGGGGGCACGGGCTGGTACCGGAAATCATTCGTTCTGGATGAAGCCGATGCAGGGAAAACCGTTGAAATCCTGTTCGACGGCGTGTACATGGAGTCCGATGTCTGGATCAACGGCAGGCATGCCGGGACGCATCCGTATGGCTACACGCCTTTTTATTACAACATCACCTCCTGTCTGAACGAACCGGGTACTGCCAACGTGGTGGCCGTGCGCGTGAAAAATACCGGCAAGAACAGCAGATGGTACAGCGGATCCGGCATCTACAGGCATGTGTGGCTGACGGTTAAAAATCCCGTTTATATAGCCGTCTGGGGCGTACACATCACCACGCCCAGGGTCGAAGCCGGCGAGGCTTCAGTCAGGCTGGCCGTGACCGCGGAGAACACTTCAGCGGAAAAAGCGGATTGCACCCTGAAAACCCGGATCTTCAAACCGGACGGGAGGGTGTCTGTTGAAGTCCGGAAAAACGCATCTCTCGAGGCGGGAGGAAGCTCGATTCTGGAAATCCTTCTGGACGTGAAGGATCCGGTTCTCTGGTCCGTGGACAATCCGCAACTGTACCGGGCTGAGACTGAGCTCGTCATGAATGACCGGACCGTGGACAGGGCGGTCACTCCGTTCGGCATCCGGACCATCCGTTTTTCCCCGGATGACGGTTTTCAGCTCAATGGAGAGCTGTTGGAACTCAAGGGCGGATGCGTCCATCATGACAACGGCATTCTCGGTTCTGCTGCTTTCGACAGGGCTGAGGAAAGGCGCATCGAAAAGCTGAAGGCGAGCGGTTTCAATGCAATCCGGACAAGCCACAATCCACCCTCCCAGGCTTTTCTGGACGCCTGCGACAGGCTCGGCATGCTGGTCATGGACGAGGCCTTCGATCATTGGGAGAGGCCCAAGAACCCTGAGGACTATCACCGGTTTTTCAGGGACTGGTGGAAGCGCGACCTGGAAGCCATGTTGAAAAGGGACCGCAATCATCCGAGCGTGATCATCTGGAGCATCGGGAACGAGATCAATGAGCGCGCCGACACCAGCGGCGTGCGCATCGCCAGGGAACTGGCCGGATTCGTCCGGGCCATGGATCCGACACGGCCCGTCACACAGGCCGTGTGCGGCTTCTGGGACCATCCGGGGAAAAAGTGGGATGATACGGCGCCTGCATTCGAAGGCATGGATGTGCACGGTTACAATTATCAGTGGCGCGAGTATGAACCGGACCATGCGAAATATCCGGAGCGCATCATGATCGGCACGGAGTCCATTGCCAAGGAGGCTTTCGAGAACTGGGACCAGGTACTCAGGCATCCCTATGTGATCGGCGATTTTGTCTGGACCGCGATGGATTATCTCGGCGAATCCGGGATCGGACACACACAGTACCTCGCAGAAGGAGAAAAGGACGAATTCGCCATGCCGTGGCCGTGGTTCAACTCCTGGTGCGGGGATCTGGACATCAGCGGTGGCAAGAAACCGCAGTCTTTTTACCGCGATGTGGTGTGGGGGCAGAGCAGGCTGGAGATGGCTGTGCATGCCCCGGTCCCTGAGGGCCGGAAAGAAGTGGTCAGCTACTGGGGATGGCCCGACGAAATGCAGAGCTGGACCTGGCCCGGCCAGGAAGGCAGGAGCCTGAATGTCTCTGTTTATTCCTCCTGCCCTGCCGTGCGCCTGGAATTGAACGGCAAGACGGTCGGCGAGCAGAAAATACCTGAAGATGCTAAATGGACCACCGTGTTTGATGTGCCCTATGAATCCGGCGAGCTGAAGGCAGTAGGCCTGGAAGGCGGCAAACCGGTTGCAGAAAAAATTCTGTGTACTGCCGGGCCTGCGCGACGTATCCTGCTCAAACCGGAAAGGGTCAAAACCCCGGCGGACAGGAAGGAAGTGGAGTATATCGGAATCGAGGTGGCGGATGAGAAGGGCGTGATTTTACCTGAAGCGAAGATTCCGGTTCGTCTGGAGATACAGGGGCCTGCCGAGCTCCAGGCAGCCGGAAACGCGGGCCCGGACGACATGGCGAGTTTCAAGCAACCTGGTTGCAGAACCTTCAGGGGCCGAGCGCTTGTCATCGTGCGGTCCACAGGTGAGACCGGGACCATCAAGGTGACAGCGACCTCGGAAGGCCTGGAAACGGCGACTGCGGTGATTCAGGCGCGTTGAGCATCAAGCTTGGGATTTTTTCAGGCAATGCGACGGGTTGTGTTTTTTGGAGTCTGACAGCGGGCGCATTTACTGCATCTTGCCGCTTGGAGTGCAGACCTCCGGGAGGTTTGTTAACCTCCCGGAGGTATTTCGATTATCTTGAGGAGATTCCTGATTGCGCCGGGGCTGTGCCCCGATGCGCAGCCTGTCTGAGGTCAAAAGGTTTGTAGAGACGTACGGCCGTGCGTCTTGACATCTGCCATGTATTCCAATGATCATCGGGAGATTTCCTATGCCGACATCCAATCCGACACACGATCCGAACCGCATCTGGTCCATTGACGTGCTGCGCGGCCTGACCATTCTGGTCATGCTGTTCGTAAACGACGTTGCGGGCGTGAAGGACGCTCCCGCATGGATGAAGCATGTCTCTCCGTCCACTGCGGACGGCATGACATTCGTGGACGTGGTGTT
>JAFGEX010000080.1 GCA_016931355.1 bacterium | reverse complement strand
TTTTCTCAGGGAGAAGACGGGATTATCCGTTGTTGCCCTGAGCGGCGGCTGCTTTATGAACCGTTTTCTGTCCGAACGGCTTTCTTCCGGGCTTTCCTCAGAGGGATTCGACGTGCTGACCCACTCCCTGGTCCCGGCCAACGACGGCGGCCTGGCATTGGGACAGGCCGTGATCGCGGCCAACCGGTCCTGAGGCTTTTTTAAGGCTTTTATGCTTGTTTTTTGTGACGATTTTTACTATCTTTTTCAGTACTTAAGAGATAGATTTTCCCGCCGGTTTGCTTCTGACGTGATCCAACCGGGCATGCTTCGCCTGTGCGGATTTGAAGTCAAGAAGTCAACATTCGACGATTTAAACAGCGGCTGAAACATCAGGATCCCTCTTTCATTTCATGGCCGGGAAATGGGCACAAGATTTTTTCACCGGCCCGCATCTGTTCAGTGTCGTGAATGCGGGAAATGCTGCATGTCTGCTGATCACCATCATCCTGAGCGTGTCTGATGCATGGCTGACTCTTGCCTTGACTGCCATGGGCGCGTGGGAGGCCAATCCGGTCATGCGTTCCGCAATAGCCGCCGGCCCTGCGTTTTTCATCTTCATCAAAACCCTGCTGACATCCGCAGGCATGCTTTTTCTCATACTGCTCGGCGATAAAAGGGTTTTCCGGGGGATTCTGTCAACCGAACAGATTGCTGCGGGACTGGTCCTTTTTTACCAGGGGCTGGTCCTGTATGAACTGAACCTGTATCATATCCTGACCTGAGGAATGAAAGCTCCGCGGCAGTGGGCCTGCGGGGAATCCTCGGTCTGCGAAAAAACGGTAAGAGGTGTCCGCCTGCCCCGCGGTTTGTCGCGGGGATGGCGCACGCAGAAAGATTCGGCCATGTGCCTTGCCATTCCCATGAAAGTGGTGGAAATCCACGGAGACACCGGCGAGGTGGAAACCGGCGGTGTCCGGCAGGAGGCGGGATTCCAGCTTCTGGCGGATGTGAAAATCGGCGATTACGTGATTGTGCACGCGGGATTCGCCATTCAAAAGCTCGATGAGGCAGAGGCTCTGGAGACTCTGGCCCTTTTCAATGAACTGAAGAAGGCCAATTGATGGACCAGGACGCGTTCCGCGAACCGGCTGCGGCCCAATCCATTTCCAATGCCATTGCGAAGGAGGCCCAGGGCCGGCCAATGGTTTTCATGGAAGTGTGCGGGACGCACACGATGGCCATTGCGCGGCACGGCATTGCAGCCCTGCTCCCTGAAAATATACGCCTCATCTCCGGGCCGGGATGTCCGGTATGCGTCACGCCCAATTCCTTCATCGACAGGGCCGTCGCCCTGGCCAGGCTGCCGGACACCGTGATCGCCACGTTCGGAGACATGATGAAAGTGCCCGGTTCCTCCTCCAGCCTGGACAGGGAGCATGCGCTGGGCCGCGACATCCGCGTGGTGGCCTCCACGCTCGAAGCTCTTAAACTGGCCCGGAAATCACCCGGGAAACAGGTCATTTTCCTCGGCGTGGGATTCGAAACCACGGCGCCCACGGTCGCGGTATCCCTGATGGAGGCGCAGAAATCGGGCGTCGGCAATTACTCCGTTTTGTGCGGCCACAAGCGCATGCCTCCGCCCATGGAAGCCCTGAGCAGCGGAGAGGTGAGGATAGACGGATACCTGTGCCCTGGCCATGTGAGCGCGATCATCGGATCCGAGGCGTACCGTTTCATCCCGGAGCGTTTCAGGATCGGATGCGTGGTTTCGGGATTCGAACCGCTGGATATCCTGCAGTCGATTCTGATGCTGGTGCGCCAGGTCCGTTCCGGGCGGTGTTCCGTGGAGGTGGAGTACGCGCGCGTGGTCAGGCCGGCAGGAAATGAAAAGGCCCTCGGAATCCTCTCCGCCGCATTCGAAACCTGCGATTCCGAATGGCGCGGGCTCGGAAACATCAGAGGCAGCGGTTTCAAAATACGAAAAACCCTGGCTGCCCATGATGCCAACCGGTTCCAGGTCCGGGTGGAACCTCCCCGGGAGGCTGAAGGATGCCTGTGCGGCAAGGTTCTGAAGGGACTGGTCCAGCCTACGGAATGCCGCCATTTCGGAAAATCGTGCACGCCGGATTTCCCGGTCGGACCCTGCATGGTTTCCACGGAGGGCACTTGTGCGGCATATTATAAATATCATCTAAAATGAAACCATCCGTTCAGGAAATACAGGAAATCCGGCTGGCCCACGGCGGCGGCGGCACGCTTTCGCGCAGGCTTGTGAATGAACTGATCATCCCCGTTCTCGGGAATCCGCTGCTGAACACGCTCGACGACAGCGTCCTGCTGCCGGATCCGGGGTGCAGGCTGGCATTCACAACGGATTCCTTCGTGGTGCATCCGCTTTTCTTTCCGGGCGGGGATATCGGCCGCCTGGCCGTGTGCGGAACGGTCAATGATCTGGCCATGGCCGGGGCTGTGCCGAAATACATCAGCCTGGGCCTGATACTGGAGGAAGGATTCCCGATCGCGGATTTGAAAACCGTCATTGATTCCATCCGCTGCGCAGCGGAGGAAGCCGGTGTTCTGGTTGCGGCAGGGGACACAAAGGTCGTGGAA
>JAFGEX010000001.1 GCA_016931355.1 bacterium | reverse complement strand
GTGGTGGCCAACGGATACGCAGTGCGCACCTTTTTGCGCTTCGATTCCCTGTCCACACTCGATTCCTCAGCCACTGTCAACCGGGCTCTGCTGACCCTTCATCCGGATTCCTCGGCCGGATTCCGGGACGGCGTTTCGTTCAACCTGTACGCCTATCCCCTGTCTGGGCCTTTCACGGATGCTGCCGGAGCCGTTTTCGATTCCACAAGCATATCCCTGGGCACGCCCGGGGAGGGAGGGACCGAAATCAACTGCACGGCGCTGGTGCAGGAATGGATCGCAGGACTACGCCCAAACAACGGCTTTCTGATCACAGGCACCCTGGAATCCGTCGATCCATGGCTGCGCCTCTTTTATTCTTCTCAGGCGGATTCTTCATTCAGGCCAAGCCTGGAAATATTCTATTCGCTCCCCCCCAGGAGCGGATTCTAAACGACCGATCATCCCGGGAGTGCGTGTCATGATGAAAATTTTCCGTCCGTTCGTACTGGTTCTTCCATTTTTGCTGGCCTTCGGCTCCGACGTTTTTTCCGGATCGATCCTGTCCACGTCGGGGATCGGGCTGCCTCTTGGCTTTCCCGACGCGCGCTCCCTGGGCATGGGAGGCGTTTCCATCGCCCAATTGGATCCCCTGACCCTCAACCGGATGAATCCCGCATCCCTGAATGCCGTCCGGAACACGAGATTCTCCCTCCAGTTCCTGTACGAAAGCAACGCAGCCCGCGATGAAGCCGCGGAGCAGACCAGCCGGTATTTCAACTTCGACGGTTTTTCCTTTTTCATCCCACTGCATGAGCGTATCGGCATCGGCATGGGCCTGGCCCCGGAAACGCGCGCCGACTATGAATTGGAATTCAGCGATGCGCTGAATTCCCAGGATTATGAAAAAATCATACGCGGCAAAGGAGGGCTCAACACCTGGAACTTCACCCTGTCCGCCAGGCCTCTTGGATACTTGCGGCTCGGCCTGACAGCAGCCTATTTTTTCGGCAAGACCGAGGAGACCTGGCGCCTGGACTATGATTCGGCTGATTTCGCCTCCACCCAGGATGTGCTGTCCATGCATGCGCATGGAATGGGAGCCGCAGCAGGCGCTGTTTTCGAACCCGTCGAGGGGGTTGTGAGAATCGGAGCGATTTACAGGCCCGTTTTTCGCCTGAAAACCCAGTCCGATCTGGTCCTGCGACCCGGGTACTCCACAAGCGTGAGCCGGAGCGAAGAGGGCGATCTGGACTATCCCTCCCTGACGGGCATCGGGATTTCCGGCAGTCCCTGGAAAACAGTGAATCTGGAACTCGATTACATCGAAACCGGCTGGAACGAATTCCGGGTGAACGGCGCCTTCCTGGAGGGTACGCTTAAATCCCGCCGTTACGCCTTCGGCGCTGAATTCAGGGCGGATGACAATATCTATGCGCCCTACTGGAAGCGTATCGCCTTCCGGGCAGGATTTTCAACCGCGCCTGTCTTCGTCCGGGATCCATCCGGAAACCGGATGCGGGAAACCTGGATTTCCTTCGGGCTCGGGATGCCCCTGATGGAGGATCAAGCCCATATGGATGCCGCCCTTCAGTTCGGCAGACGCGGCAGCCTGGAAAGGAACGGGATGGAAGAGTCCCTCATCCGGCTCCATATGACGTTGACCGGCGGAGAAAAATGGTTTTCCCGGAAATACTGATCCGTCCCGATAAAAAGACCTTGATTTTCTTCCCCCGATTAATTAAAATATAATTTGATTTTACAGAAACGTCCATGGTCATTCCTGGATGAAAAGGAGGAAAAACCGTGAAAATGAACCGTTTGAATGCCTTGCTGGGCGCCGGGGCGGTGCTGGCCTTGACCGCCGGGCTGTACCTTTCTTCCTGTGCTCCTGCAGCAGTCGAGAAAAAGAGAACACCTGAACAGGACAAGGCGATACAGGATTCCCTGGCACAGATACACAAGCTGGAGCTTCAGAAACTGTGGAGCTTCGGCTATGAACATTATAAACAGGCCAACTATGACAGGGCCAAAGGGTACTTTCTTCAGATCGCAGACAAGGACACAGGCGGCATATACGGCAGGCTGCTCTACCAGCGGATCGGGTACTGCTATCTCCAGACCGGCAAGCCGGACAGCGCTGAATGGGCGTACAAAAAGGGCCTTGAGAAACTCCCGAACGACACCTGGCTGCTCAGCCAGCTCGGATTCATTTGCCGCACCCAAAAAAGGTATGATGAAGCGCTGCCCATTTATCAGCGTCTGATCACGCTGGAACCGGATTCAGCCAATCATCACAAATTCCTGGGCCAGATCTATTATTTCGGTCTGAACGAGGCCGAGTCCGCGCTTCCCCATTATGAAAAAGCCGTGGAACTCGATCCGAAGGACATCGAATCCCAGGACACGCTGACGGACATCTACAAGAAAATCGGCGACCCGCACAAGATGATTGAAACGCTCACCACCATGCTTGCATCCAAACCTGATGATCTTTCCAGCCGGGTGCGCCTGGCTGAAAGTTACCTCAAGGTGGGCGAGTACGAGAAGGCTGTTGAACAATGCGATGTTGTCATCGCCCGGGAACCCCAGAACATCACCGCGCTGGAGTTCCTCGGCGAATCCTACAACCAATTGAAGAACTACAACAAGGCGATTGAAACGTACAAAAAAATCCTGTCTTTTCAGCCGGAAGACAAGAAGAATATGTGCAATCTGGCCAACTGCCACATCGAGCTGGGGCAATATACGACAGCCCTTTCACAGGTTTCCAGGGCCCTTTCCGTGGATCCCAATTACGGGCTCGCCTTCATCACCCGGGGCATGGCATATGAGAAAGCAGCCGACCGCTGCAGCGAGAAGAACAAGGGAAAGACGACTTTCGACGACAAGCTCGTCTATAAAATGGCGTATGACGAATACCAGAAGGCAAAGCGGGACATGGCCTGGCGGTCCGAAGCGGAAATCCGCATCTCCTATGTTTCCGCCGTGATCCCCACCGACTCGGATTATTTCATGCATCCCAATCAGAAGTCGCCCCGCAGCGGCTGCTATGACTGGATCCGTTAAGGGAGTTTCCTTGGGCATTCTCAGCAAAACCGATCCTGAAATCGCCGCAGCCATCCGGCGTGAAGTCGAGCGCCAAAGCGGCACACTCGAGCTGATCGCCTCGGAGAATTTCGTCAGCCTGGCTGTTCTCGAGGCGCAGGGCAGCGTCAACACCAACAAGTATGCGGAAGGATACCCGGGTCACCGGTACTACGGGGGATGCGAATTCGTTGATGTGGCGGAAAATCTCGCGCGAGAGAGGGCCAAACGCCTTTTCAAATGCGATCACGCCAATGTCCAGCCCCACTCCGGCTCGCAGGCCAACATGGCCGTATATATGGCCCTGCTCAGGCCGGGGGATACGGTTCTGGGCATGAATCTGTCTCACGGCGGCCATCTGACACATGGAAGTCCCGTGAATTTTTCCGGCCGCCTGTACCGGTTCGTTTCCTACGGCGTCCGGAAGGATACGGGTATCATCGATTACGACCAGGCTGAAAAACTCGCGAAGGAACACAAACCCAGACTGATCGTGACCGGTGCGAGCGCCTATCCCCGTTTCATCGATTATGCGCGTTTCCGCGGGATCGCGGATTCGGTGGGCGCCTTTCTGATGTCCGACATCGCGCACCCGGCCGGCCTGGTGGCCACGGGCCTTCACCCGGACCCGCTCCCCCATTGCGATGTGGTGACGACCACCACGCATAAAACCCTGCGCGGCCCGCGCGGGGGGATGATTCTCATCGGCAGGGACCGCGAGAATACGCTGGGGATACAGGCCGCCAAATCCGGCAGATTGAAGATGCTCTCCGAAGTGATCGACGGCGTCGTCATGCCCGGCATACAGGGCGGCCCCCTGATGCACGTCATCGCGGCCAAAGCCGTGGGATTCAAGGAAAACCTGGAGCCGTCCTATAAAACGTACTGCGAACAAATCCTGAAGAATACGCGTACTCTGGCCGGGAGGCTGATCGAGCACGGCTATGATCTGGTCAGCGGAGGTTCGGACAACCACCTCCTCCTGCTCGATCTCAGCCGCAGAGGCATAACGGGAAAACAGGCGGAAAAGATCCTTGAAAGCGCCGGCATCACGGTGAACAAAAACATGGTACCTTTCGACGACAAGAGCCCGATGATCACCAGCGGGATACGCATCGGTACGCCCGCCATGACCACGCGGGGCATGAAAGAGCCGGAGATGCTGCGGATTGCGGATCTGATTCAGGATGCCCTGTCCGGCGCGGATGATGCGGCCCTCTTCAGGGTCCGTTCCGCCGTGCAGGAGCTTTGCTCCGCCTTTCCGCTTTACGCCGCCATGCAAAATGACTGAATCCCTCCCACAATCCGGCACAAGTCCTGGACACAAGCGGCCTTCGTGGGATTCCTATTTCATGGAAATCGCACGTCTCGTGGCCACGCGTTCAACATGCCTCCGTCGCCAGGTCGGCGCCGTGTTCGTCCGGGACAAGCGCATCCTGGCAACCGGCTACAACGGCGTCCCC
>JAFGEX010000079.1 GCA_016931355.1 bacterium | reverse complement strand
GGTTGAGCGGAACCAGATTCTGGCCGGCGGACCGGTGTTTTCAGATTTTTCCGATCGTGAGCACCTCCCCATTGGTGGATTTGAGGATTTCAGCCGCAGGCCCGAACGGGAAAAAGATCAGAACGGGCCTCATCCCGGCCGGAGCCCGCAGGTTCTATCCGCGTTCCCTGATTTGGGCAGGCGGATTCGAGGCGCCGGACGAGTTGAAGAACATCCGGAAGGGAGCGGTCGTGCTGTCCCTCCCGGAACCGCCGGCGGAACCCTTCCCGTACCAGGTGGCTGCCGTGCCTCAGGAGAATGCGGTGGGGGAATCCATTCAAACGGCCTATAGTCCCGGCATACAGGTTCTATGCAATCCGTTCCGGGACCGGCTTGAGGTCCGGATTCAGGGCGGTTCCGGATCGCAGCCGCTGATGGAAATGTTCGATGTTCTCGGCCGGCATATTGATATCCCATTTTCTGAAGTGGACCGCGGGAAGGGAAAGACCGTTGTGTTTGATACGAGGGGGTTGGCGGTCGGCGTATATATCCTAAAACCGCTTTTACAAGGATTGAAGCCTGTTCGCGTGGTGAGAATGTGATAAAAACAAGGAGAATCCCATGAGGGCAAATCCATTTCTGCAGTTGGCCTTTCTCGCGGCATGGGCTCTGCTCGCTGAAGCTCCGCCTGCATCCGCCGAAGGCCAGGCGGACCTGATCCTGTACGGCGGCAAGGTGATCGCTGTGGATCAGGCGGATCGTATATACCAGGCGATTGCGGTTCAGGGCGAGTACATCCTTGCCGTGGGCAGTGATGCCGAAATCCTGGACCTGGCCGGACCGCATTGCAGGATGATCGACCTGAACGGTAAGACCGTCACGCCGGGCCTGGTGGATTCGCATTATCATCTGATGTACTTCGGGGCCCAGTTCTGGCCCGGATATCTCGACATCCGTTATCCGGTCATCGCTTCGAAGGCCGATCTGCTCCAGATTGTGGGAGACTATGCATCCCGTCTGAACCCGGGAGAATGGATCTCCGGAAACCAGGGCTTTACATTACAACCGTTTGAAACTCTGGACCGATGGGATCTGGACGGGGTCGCTCAAAACAATCCCACTTACCTGCGCCACAGCAGCGGCCAGTTCGCAGTGGTCAATTCCGCAGCATTGGATTCGGCAGGCATAGACAAAGACACACAGAATCCGCCCGGCAGCCGCATCATGCACGATGAGCAGGGCGAGCCGACCGGAGTCCTGTCCCATTATCCGGCCGAGAACCTGGTGTCCGCGCATGCGCCGGGATACGGGGACAGGACGAAAGAGCAGAAATTCGAAGACATCGAACGGGGCCAGCGCTATTGCCTGGCCGCCGGATATACGTCGGTTCAGGATGTCATTGTCGGCAGCGTGGAAGACATCCTGACCTACAAGGAATACGCGGACAGCGGACTGCTCGACGTGCGGGTTTCCACCATGCTGTTTGTGGATACAGGGGCTGAGGCTGATTCGCTCGCAAAAAAGTTTGCCCCGACGGACACGGTCCCGGATAAATTCAAATTCCTGGGCTGGAAGCTGGCGCAGGACGGAGGCGTCATGGCCGGCACCGTGCTGCTGTATGACACAACCCTTTATGCTTCGGGCTTGTCGTATCCCTATCATTCCCAGGAGGAATTGAACCACATGATCCAGGTTCTGTACAACACCGAACGGCAGGTGGCTGTTCATGTGCTGGGGGACAGGGGCATAGACATGACGCTGACCGCTTTTGAGAACGCCTATCAGGCCAATCCCAGGGAGGATCCCCGGTTCCGCATCGAGCACGGGCTTTTCCCGACCGGCGAGGCCGGCACCCGCATGCGGGATTCCGGAATCATCCTTTCAACGCAGCCGCAATGGCTGTGCTGGTACTCGGACGGATACGCAACGGCAACCAATGAGGCGACCATGAACCGTCTCCTGCCTCTCAAGACGATGCTTGACAACGGAATCCATTTGGCCTTCGGATGCGATGTGCCAGCGTCCATGTACCAGGAGCCCCAATGGGCGTTCCACGGAGCCACCATGAGGCGCTCCATGCAATCCGGAACGGTTCATAATATCCTGCAGAGGCTGGACGCGCATGAAACGCTTCGCATCCATACCCTGGGATCCGCCTATGCCGGATTTGCGGATTCCCTGACCGGCTCCCTGGAGCCGGGCAAGTACGCGGACATCGTAATCTGGTCGCATGACCTGTACGACATGCAGCCGTCAGAGCTGGCCGCTCTGACCGCGGAGATGACCATTGTGGGCGGTGTAATTGTCCATGATTTGGGCTTGAATCCCGTCACTGTGTCCGTGCAATCAGGGGATGCGGTGGATTTCGTAATCGAAAACCGCCTCTCCAAAAATCATCCGAATCCCTTCAATCCTTCCACGCAGTTTTCCTTTTCTCTCGCCTCGCCCGGACATGTCTGTATTTTTGTTTATAATATGAAAGGGGAACGAATCCGTATTCTTGCGGACGGGGAAAAACCTGCAGGCGGATACAGGATCTCCTGGGACGGCCGGTCGGATGACGGCATTCCGGTCG
>JAFGEX010000078.1 GCA_016931355.1 bacterium | reverse complement strand
TACGATCAGATCGCCTGGTTCATGGGCGACATGACCCTGCTCGTCAGCGGTCAGGCCGGCGTCATCGATTTTTCCGGGGCTGTTTACAAGGACCGAACCCTGCAGGAAATGTCCTACCGGGTTTCGGATCATTTTCCCCTTTGGGTGGAATTCATCATAGACAGAAGCGGGGAGCATCTGGCGAAGACGCTCGACAGGGATCCTGCGGCGCCCGGCGCCTTCGATTCCATACCGGACTGAAAATCATCAGGACCGGATTGAAGCGCTCCGGCATTTCGCTGCCGATGAATCTTCGATCTGTAAAGAAAAGACATTTGGATGCGCTCGCTCACCCCGCGGCTGGCCGCGGGGAATACGCTCGCTGTCAGATTCATCACCGGAACCCGGGAGAACATATGACTGAGAAACTGGAAAACAGAGCCCGGCCGCTCCATCCGATGCGGCATCTGCCCATGCTCCTCCTGCTGATCATGGCCCGGGATCTTTGCGCCGGCCCCATTGTCTGCGGTTATTATCCCTCCTGGGGCCGGCAATCCTTTCCTGTGGAAAACATCGCGTTTGAAAACCTGACTCATCTCATGCATGCGTTCGCCTGGCCGGACGGGGACGGAGACCTCAAATACGACACGGATTTTCTTTATCCGAAACTGGTTGAGGAAACGCATCAAGCGGGCAGGAAAATACTCGTCTCCCTGGGAGGTGCCGGACGTTCCGGCAGTTTCTCTCCCATGGCGAAAGACGCGGGCACCCGGCATGCATTTGTCGTGAACCTGACCCTTTTCTGCGTGCAGAACAATTACGACGGCGCGGATGTGGACTGGGAGATTCCGGAAAACACACAGGACAGAAACAACCTGAACCTGCTCATACAGGAATTGCGCACGGAATTCAACAAGGTCAACAGGCCGCTTCTGATCACCATGGCGGTCCCGGCCGGATCCTGGGCGGGCCAGTGGATCGATTACGAAACGCTGAAGGAGACGGTGGACTGGTTCGGTTGCATGACATACGATTTCTTCGGATCCTGGATCCCCCGCTCCGGACATAATGCACCGCTTTATCCGCCTGCCCAGAACAACAATGGATCCGTGCAATCCTCTCTGACATACCTCAACACGACGCGGAAGGTGCCGAAGGATCAGATCCTGATCGGCATCCCGTTCTACGGGAGGGGATGCGATGCGACCGGATACAACAGGCCCAACACGGGCGGCGATTCCGATTTCCGGTATTCGGAAATCGTGCCCCTGATCGGAAACGGCTGGGATTTTTTCTGGGACGAGGTGGCCAGGGTGCCTTATCTGCTCAACGAAGCGCGGACAAAATTCATCACCTACGACGATACGGCCTCCGTGCGCTTGAAATGCGAATTTGCCTCACAAAACGGAACGGCCGGTGTCATGATATGGGCTCTCGGGCAGGACGGCACAGGGACGGATCAGCCGCTTCTGGAGACGGTCGGAAGAACGATGCACGTGGAGGCTGGGATGTCGGATCCGGAGAGGATCCGTTCATTCGAAATCGTCCGGAACTATCCCAACCCGTTCAACAACCGGACCCGGATTTCGTTTTATCTGCATACATCTGAATCGGTCAGCCTGGATGTATTGGATATGACGGGGAAAAAGGTGTCACGCCTTTCCGCTACAGCAATGCCTGCGGGATGGAACAGCCTGGATTTCGACGGTTCGCTTCTTCCTTCCGGGACGTATATTTACCGGCTCGAGGCGCCCGGTTTCGTCCGGTCCGGGAAGATGGCGCTGATCCGGTAATCACCTCCGGGAGGTGCGGCACCTCCCGGAGGTGATTGCCTTCACACCCGCGTCAGATGCCTGTACTTGATCCGGTGCGGCTGGTCCGCTGCTGCGCCGAGGCGTTTCTTCCGGTTCTCCTCGTAGTCTGAGTAGTTCCCCTCGAACCAGTAAACCGAGCTGTCGCCCTCGAACGCCAGCACATGGGTGGCGATGCGGTCCAGGAACCAGCGGTCATGGCTGATGATCACCGCGCATCCGGCGAAATTCTCCAGGCCGTCCTCCAGCGCGCGAAGCGTGTTCACGTCCAGATCGTTGGTCGGTTCGTCCAGGAGGATCACGTTCGCGCCGGACTTGAGCACGCGCGCCAGATGCACCCGGTTCCGCTCCCCGCCCGACAGCATGGAAAGCTTTTTCTGCTGGTCCGTACCGGAGAAATTGAACCGCGCCACATAGGCTCTTGAATTCACGTCGCGGTCACCGAGCCGGATGGTATCCGCACCGTCCGAGATCGCCTCCCAGATGGTTTTCTCCTGATCGAGATTCCGCTCCTGCTCCGCGTAGGAGAGCTTCACCGTGTCGCCGACGCGGATGGTCCCCGAATCCGGTTTTTCCGTTCCGATGATCATTTTAAACAGGGTCGTTTTTCCGGCTCCGTTCGGCCCGATCACGCCGACAATACCGCCCGGCGGAAGCGCGAAATTCATGTTCTCCATCAGGATGTTGTCGCCGAAAGCCTTGTTTACATTGTCCGCCTGAATCACAATATCGCCCAGGCGCGGCCCGGGCGGGATGTAAATTTCAAGATCCTTGGCTCTCTTCGCGCTATCCTGCGTGAGCAGGGTCTCATAAGCCTTGATACGCGCCTTTCCTTTGGCCTGTCTGGCTTTGGGGGCCATGTGAATCCAGTCCAGTTCCCGCTGCAGGGTTTTCTGGCGCTCGGATTCCGACTTTTCCTCCTGGGCCAGACGTGTCTTCTTTTGATCCAGCCAGGACGAATAATTGCCCTTCCAGGGAATGCCCTCGCCGCGGTCGAGCTCGAGAATCCATCCTGCCACATTGTCGAGAAAATACCGGTCATGCGTGACCGCAATCACCGTTCCGGGATAGCGCTGCAGGTGATGCTCCAGCCAGGCCACGGATTCGGCGTCCAGATGGTTCGTAGGCTCGTCGAGCAGCAGGATGTCGGGTTTCTGCAAAAGAAGCCTGCACAGGGCGACGCGCCGCTTCTCTCCGCCTGAGAGGACTTCAACAGTCGTGTCGCCCGGCGGACAGCGCAGCGCATCCATGGCCATCTCAAGCCGCGAGTCCAGGTCCCAGGCATCCGCAGCGTCCAGTTTTTCCTGAACCGCGCCCTGGCGTTCGATGAGTTTCGCCATTTCATCATCCGACATGGGTTCGGCGAATTGCTCGTTGATCCGGTTGTATTCCGCGAGCAGGTCCACGGTTTCCTGAACGCCCTGCTCCACGATCTGCCGCACGGTCTTGGCGGAATCCAGCACTGGTTCCTGTTCCATAAAACCGATCGAGAATCCGGGCGCAAGATAGGTCTTTCCGTTGAACTCGGAATCGATTCCCGCAAAGATACGCAGGAGCGAGCTTTTTCCGGAGCCGTTGAGCCCGATGACTCCGATCTTGGCCCCGTAAAAATAGGAAATGGAGATGTCCTTGAGCACCTGTTTGGTGCCGTAGAACTTGCTGACACGCATCATCGAATAGATGATCTTGTCCGGTTGATTCGCCATGGTTTATCCAGACCTCCTCAAGGTTGCGAAACAGGCGGCCGTTCGGCCTTTTCCAGGAAACCAATATAAGCAACCGATATTTGAAACCCAATGTCTTTTTGAAGCCTGTATCATTTTGATACTTGATTTTGACAGAAATCTTTGCGAAAATATTCTGACTATGAGAATGCGCATATGACCTGCAGCCTGCCGCGGAGTCCGTGGGTGAATCCGGATGCCTTTCTTCACAAATCCAATATCACCAGGCCACTCGCTGCAGGAGAGCTTCAACAGGGGTTGTTCGCAAACCGTCCCTGAGCCGGTTCATCCGCAGGTTAAAATGGAGGGGAGGATGGAGAGAAAAAGGTTCGTACAAAAATCCTTCATAGGGCTTTTCGCCGGTTTCCTCGCAGCGACAGGCGGAAAATCAAAGGCTTCATCCGATGAAAAAGCCGCGGAGGACACGAACAAGCCGTTCCGGTTTGCCTGGATCCGTTCCCTGGTTGGGCAGATGGACGCCCGTTTGGAAGAGGGACAGAAAAACACCCTGATGGAATCCTGCGGCAGGGAATGCGCGAAGCGCGGGGCGGTCAAGATGGCCGAAGCGTTCAAAGGAAATATGGACGGTATGCTCGCAGAACTGGAAAAACATTTGGGCAAGGATCACGCCGTGCGGGAAGGGGATCATGCATTCCTTGAGTACGACCAATGCTATTGCCCCATGGTTGCGGGCATGGAGGAAAAATTATCCGGCACCTGGTGCCAATGCTCGCGGGGCTGGGTTCTCGAAATGTTCGGGATCGCGGCCGGGAAACAGGTCAGGGTGGAATTGCTCCAGTCGATCATGAAAGGAGACCCTGTATGCAGGTTCAGGATTGATCTGGCGTGAGAATCATTGCCGATGAAAGATGGACGATTGACGATTTTCGATTTCCCGAACCCCTATCCCCGATTCCCGATCCCCGTTCTTTCAAGATCCCCGAATCACGGAGGTTTTCTTGATACGCCGATTCGAATACCGCTGCTGGCCTGATGCCATCGAACTCTCAAACGATGAGGTGCGTTTGGTCGTCGTGCCTGCCATCGGCAGAATCATGCACTACGGTTTTCGAAAAGAGACCAACATTCTGTGGGAAAATCCCGAATGGTTCGGAAAAATCCTCCCAAAGGACGGATTTTTCCAGGAAAAAGGCAAACCGGTCTGGGCGAATTTCGGCGGGGACAAAATCTGGCCCATGGATCAGAAGGATTTCGGCAAGGTCAACGGGAGGGACTGGCCTCCGGACCACTGGCTGGACGGCGGCACCCACGAAGCCGGGCTGCAGGATGACTGCGTGATCATCACAAGCCCGGTCAGCAGGTATTGCGGCGCCAGATCTATCCGGGAAATCCGGCTGAATCCCGGCGGCACCCGGGTGTCCATTAAGCAGACCCTTGAAAAAGTGCATGCAGCCGCAGATCCGCGTCTCGAACCCATCGCGCACACGATCTGGAACATCACCCAGATCCGTATGCCGGAACAGACCCTGTTCAATCTGAATCCCAAAAGCAAACTGCCGGGCGGTTATAAGATTTATGAAGAAGCGCCCTGGGGATCTGAAAACTTTTTTGTGGATAAAAAGGCAGGCTGTTTTCTACCGCTCGCGACAAAATGGCAGAAGGCCGGTGCAGACTCGGATTTCTGGCTGGCAGCCATCGTCAGTCAAACCGCGATCGCCGAGCTTTTCCGTCTGGATGAAAGCGGACAATATCCGGACGGCGGCATCAGCGCGTCTGTTTTTACATGCCCGGAATATGCGGAGCTTGAATTGATGAGCCCGACGGCGTGCCTGCTGCCCGGTCAGAAACTGCATTTTGAAATCGCATGGGAGATGAAAAGCCTCCCTCCTGAAGCGGGAAATGCTGAAAAGAGACGGCTGGCTGCACTGGATTGGCTGGCGGGTCGGGCCTGAAAGAACCACCCCGTTTGAAGCAGTGGGGTATCAAAAGAAAGTCATAAACATCATACGCCCCAAGGGGCGGGGTAGGTCACGCGTCAAGACTAAAGCGTTGCCACTTCGATCTTCTTTTTAAGAACCTCTATCGTTTCAGCCATTTTGCCGTTCGAATTCTTCATTTCTTCGGAAATCGTCCGGATGGCGTGTATGACGGTCGTGTGATCGCGGCCGCCGAAATGCAATCCGATGCTTTTCAGGGAGTACCGCGTCATTTCCTTGCAGAGGTACATGGCGACCTGCCGGGCGTGGGCGATTTCCATTTTACGGCTCTTGCCGCGGAGAAGGTCGTCCGGAATCTCAAAATAGGCGCAGACCATCCTCTGTATTTCCTCGATGGAAATGTCCTTCCTCTTGGCCATGAGCACGTCCCGCAGCACGATTTTCGCCAGGTCCAGGGTGATGTCCATGCCTTTCAGGGAGGAATGCGCCAGAAGCTTGATCATGGCGCCCTCCAGCTCCCGGATATTGGACGTGATGTTCGTGGCAATGAACTCGATGATGTCCATGGACATCTCGATGGAGTCGAATTCAGCCTTCTGCTGGAGAATGGCGATGCGCGTCTCGAGATCCGGCGGCTGGATTTCGACCACGAGCCCCCACTGAAAGCGTGAGGCCAGACGCTCCTCGAGCCCGCGCAGGTCCTTGGGCGGCCGGTCGGACGAAAACACGATCTGCTTGCTTTTCTGATGCAGGGTGTTGAAAGTGTGGAAGAACTCCTCCTGCGTCTTTTCCTTGCTCATGAAAAACTGAATGTCGTCCACCAGGAGGATGTCCACATTCCGGTACAGGGCGCTGAACTCGGCCGTCCGGTTGTTCTGTATGGCATTGATGAAATCCTGCGTGAATTTCTCGCTGGAGACATAGCGAACCCGCTTGGCTGTTCCGTGTTCCTGGGCGAAATTGCCGATCGCCTGGATGAGATGGGTTTTTCCCAGTCCCACGCCGCCGTAAACGACGAGCGGATTGAAGGAGGTGGCGCCCGGCGCCTCGGACACGGCGAGCGCCGCGGCCTTGGCGAATTGATTCCCCTTGCCTTCCACGAAGGTGTCAAAAATGTACCGGGAGTTGAGGTAGGTCTCGTCCCCCATGAAACGGCCCGCCGCCTTCCTCGGTGCAGGCGGCAGGGAAACCTGCGTGCTGTCGTTTTTCTGAAGCACGGAATAGACGGGCTCGGATCCCTCACCCAGCACCTGGGAAAGGGCTTTCCGGATGAC
>JAFGEX010000077.1 GCA_016931355.1 bacterium | reverse complement strand
TCCTGGCCTGTCCGGCCGAAAAAACCGGCCTGTATTCCCGAAAAAGATATCCGGCCAGGCAAAGGGCCATGAATCCGGAAACGATCGCCTGGCTCTGGACAATGCCAGCGATGCCCCGCTTCAGAACCGCAACCTGTAAGATGTTCAGGATCAAAAGGAGCGTGAAATGAATCGTGTTGACGATGCCGTATCCGGCCGCCTTCTCCCTGGCCCTGAGCAGGGCCAGACCCATGAGCCGGAAAAGGTCGAAGAGGACGGCGAGAAAGACATAGCGCAAATTGGCGGCCTGCGATGCAGTGTCGAAGATCAGCCTGGAGACCGGCTCCGCCAGGCTGGAAAGCAGCATCCAGACCGGGAGCGCCCAGAGGATCATCAGGATCATGGCTGTGGTGAATGCGGACTTTTTTTCATCCTCGCCGGCCGCCTCATGATAGGCCTTGAACACGGCTGAATTGAGGCCGAGCCCCATGACAATGATCAGAATCATCTGAACGGTCAACAGCAGGGACTGAACGCCGAAATCCTCCACGCTCAGGTTGCGGGAATAGAGGGGGATGAGGAAAAAGGAGATCGCCTTGACAACAATGTCACCGATGCCGTAAATCAGGGTATGCCGGAACAGTTTTTTGAACGACCCGATCATGAAATGCGCCCGGTTCTTTTTGATTTCCCGAGATCCCGGTACAGGGTGGTCAGTTTCTGCGCGTCTTTCCGCCAGGTCCAGCGCTTCTCCACGGCCCGCCTGCCGCGCATGCCCAGCTCCCGGCGCCTGCCTGCGGAACCGAGCGCAAAAAATGCCCTGACAAAATCCAGAGGATCTCCTGCATGAAAAACCGCGCCGCACCTGCAGGACGCAACGATTCTCTGAAGCGGTGCGCAGTCGCTGACCAGCACCGGCATGGCCATGGCCATGTACTGGAACAGCTTGTGAGGCACCGTGCTGTTCGTATGCCCGGTGGAGGCGTGCGGGACCAGGCCGATGTCGCTTTTTCCCATCCAGTCCGCTACCGCGCCGCTTTCGATCCATCCGAGGAATTTCACGTACCGTTCGATCCCGAGGACGGCCGCCAGGCGCTCGCAGGAGGACCGGCCGGCCCCATCCCCGGCAAGCACCAGTTCCAGGCCGGGATGCCTGCGCAGAAGCTCCGGCATGGCCTGAAGCACGGTTTCAATGCCCCGATGCGGCCCGAATCCGCCCGCGTAAATCATGCGCAGGGGTCCTTTCTTCTGCCTGCGATCCGGGCGGAACCGTTCGAGATCCGGCGTGTTGGACACGACCGTGATCCGCTGCGGATCTGCGCCTGCGGTTTTTAACCGGACCAGCGCCTCATCCACCACAACGATGATCCGGTCCGCGTTCCGGACGGCCCAGGACTCGTATCGCCGCCAGGCACCCGAGTTGAAGAAATAGCCCTTGACCAGGCCGCGTGTATTGCCGCTGTCCTCGAGCAGGGCGGGGAAGTTCTCGTGCAGGTCCAGGATGCAGGGTATGCCGAATTCCCGGCTCAGGGAAATGCCTGCTGCAGCGAGCGGCAGGTCATGCACGTGCAGGGCATCGAATCCGGTCCGTCCGTGCAGATCCCGCATCCGGTTCATCCAGAATCTCTTGTATAAAGGAAGCCGCAAGACTGTGGCTTGCAGGCGTTTGAACGCCCTGCGACTGCGGCGGAACCGGTGTATCCGGACGCCCCCACGCTCCTCCTCGAGCGGTTCCCCTGAAAACGCAGGCGCCAGGACATGGACCTCATGTCCCCCGGCGCATAGGGCGGCTGCCTCGTTTTCCACGCGCAGGTCCGGCGGAAACGCGTTTTCGAGCATCATGCCGATCTTCATGATCTCATCTCCACGCGCAGGGCCTCCGCATCAGGACAACTCCCCGCCTGCGAGCACGCGGACAATGCGCCCGCTGACACGGTCGTCCCAGAATTCCGGGATGCTCCCCTTTTTCTTCCTGCCGTCCAGCACGGCCAGCCCCTCCCCGATGATGCGGCCGGAATCGGATCCGGCAAGCACATTGGTGCCCTGCGTCAGGGTGACGGGCCTCTCCGTGTTTTCCCGCAGGGTGATGCATGGCACCCGGAAGAACGTGGTTTCCTCCTGAACGCCTCCCGAATCCGTCAGGACCAGGGCCGCGTTTTTCTCCAGACAGAGGAAGTCGAAATAACCGAGCGGATCCATCATGCGGATACCGGGGCCGCCGCCTCCGCCCGCTTCCAGGCCGAAGGACCGCATCTGCTTCACGGTTCTCGGATGCGCGGGGAAAAGGACGGGGATGCGCTCACCGATGCGCGTCAGGGCTTCGAATATCCTTTTCAACACGTCCGGGTCGTCCACATTGGACGGCCGGTGCAGGGTGACGAGCCCGTATCCTCCGGGTTCGACATTCAGCGCCTTGAGAATGCCGGAGCCGTCGATCTGCCGCGAGAAAAGGATCAGCGATTCGATCATCACATTGCCGACGAAATGAATCGCTTCTTCCGGACGCCCCTCGGCCAGCAGGTTTTGCGCAGCGTCCCGGGACGGGATGAAGAGCATGTCCGAGATCTGGTCTGTGAGGATACGGTTGATTTCCTCTGGCATGGTCCTGTCGTTGCTTCTCAGGCCCGCTTCCACATGGGCGACCGGTATGTGCAGCTTGGCTGCCGCCAGGGCGCAGGCAATGGTGGAATTGACGTCCCCGACCACCATGATGCGGTCCGGCTTCTCAGCCAGAAGCACTTCCTCGAACCGGATGAGCACCTGGCCGGTCTGTGCGCCGTGGCTGCCGGATCCCACGCCCAGGTCCCGGTGCGGATCGGGCAGGCCCAGCTGCTCGAGGAAAATCCTCGACATTTTGTCGTCGTAATGCTGGCCGGTGTGCACGAACAGCGGGTCGAAAAGGCCGGGGTGCTTCCCCATGGCCCTGAGTATGGGCGCGATTTTCATGAAATTCGGCCGTGCGCCGGCAACCACGATGATTTTCTGCTTTTTCCCGGACAAGTTCACTCCATCATTCGGTTCAGTATTTCAGCCAGCTGCCGCGTCAGTTCACGCCTCTCGAATCTTCCGGCATCCCTGACATGGAAGAGCTCCCGGAACCTCCCCTGCTCCCAGGCTTCCAACCATCTTTCGAGGATGCGGCGCACGGAATCCGGATCGCCCGGATCCGCAATCCTTCCGGCCCCGAGCGAAAAAATGAGATCCGAAGCCTCGCCTGCAGGCGCCAAAGCCAGGATGGGCTTCCCGGACCCGATGTACTCGTACAGCTTTCCGGTGACGATGCCCGCGGATTGGGGCGCATCGTCCACGATCAGGAGAAGCGCGGAGGAATCCCGGAGCATGCAGATGCTCTGCGCATGATCGACATAGGGCACGGTTTCGATCATGGGCCCGAAACGCTCGAAATCCCCGGCTATGGCGCCGGCCACGCGGCCCACGAAACGGATGAGCAGTTTGTCCCGCAACCCGGGCTTCTCCGCGACCATCCGGTCCACGGCTTCAAGCAGAACGCGGGGATTGCGTTTCCCGTAAAGGGATCCCGTGTAAGTCAGGATGAACCGGTCCGTGCGGCCGGGTGGAGCAGGCCCCGGGAAATCCGCGGAATCGTATCCGTTGGGCAAATAATCCCATTTGTCTTCTTCAATCGAGGAATGCCGGGAAAAGAGATCCTCCCGTACACCCCGGGTGACATGGAGTATCCTGTCCGCCTCGTTGAGCACGGAGCCCTCCATGGCCAGGTCTATTTTGCTGGCCGTCATTCTGCGCGCCGGGGCTGAAAGCCAACCCACCCAGGAATCCCTGAAATCCGCGGCCCAGGGCAGTCCGGATCCCCGCTTCAGGTCCCGTCCGATCAAATGGCAGGTATAGGGAGGCGCAGACGACAGAATCGCGTGTATCCCATGCCTGCGTATCAGCTTCCTCCCCTCCCGCACCGCCCTGCGTTTCCAGAAAATACGGGCGTCCGGTATGAAAAAGGCCGCGCGAATCCACTCTGAGACTTTTTCCCTCAGCGAATCCCTGCCGTCCGTGTTGGCCGCTATGTCCAGGGATTCCCCTTTTTTCCTGCCGGTCAGTGTCCTGTAAAAACCGTATGGTTCGAACAGGGGCGTGCGCACGACCGTGATGCCTTCCGGTATTTCGGCCTTCAGGGATTCGTCCCGCACCGGAAAGGAGGCGCTCTCCTTCACGGTCAGCACAACCGGCTCCCAGCCGAACTCCGGGAGGTACTTCACAAATTTCAGCACGCGCTGGACGCCGGATCCCCCGGATGGGGGAAAATAATATGTGACGACGAGGACTTTCTTCATATAAAATTTTTTCAGTGAGCGGTCATGCGGAAGAACCGCTGTCTTAAAAAAAACCGCAGGGGCGAACGTCCTTTCGCCCCTATGAAGCCAGGAGGCCCTCCACGGCCCTGAACACCGTCTCCGGACTCAATGTGCGCATGCAGTCCTTTTCGCATACCGGGGAGTAGTAGCAGTCGCAATCCGCCTCCGGCTTCAGAATGACGCCGCGGCCGTACAGGTAAAATTCGTTGGGATTGAATATATTGTTGAACAGCACCAGTTTTTTTCGCAACCCGATTGCCAGATGCATGGCCATGGTGACTGCCGTGACCACGGCGTCCATCTGATTGACCTGGTGGATGAATACGGGCAGATCGAAATGCCCCCAATATTCCGAACCGGAGGCTTTTGAGATCCTTTCGTTCCGCTCATGCTCCTGCGGCCCGCCGAGGAGGACGGTCTGGTAACCCGCATGGACAAGAGAGCGGGCCAGTGAGATCCAATGCTCCTCGGGCCAGAGCCGGGACGTCCACCTGCCGCCGCAGCCCGTGTTGAGCCCCACCCGTTTTTGGGAAGCATCGATGGCCCACGGGAAGGGGCCTTCCGCCCTGTCCTCCAGAATGTATTCCTCTCCCTTGAACTGGAAACCGCAGATCCGGAATATTTCCTCCACATAATGCATCCGGTTGGAGCGGTTGACATCGTCCCAGAGGCCGGTCAGCCATTTCTGCCTTGCAGCGCTGCCGCCGTCCGGTCTGCACAGCCCCCGGTCATCCGAAAGAAAACCGGATTTCCGGCCTGCAGAAACCGAGCTTGCCAGGGAGATCGCCAGGGGGTCCTTGTCGAGATTGATCAGCCAGTCAAAGCGGCCGGCCTTGATCCACTCGACGGACTCCAGGCTCACGGGGAGGATGCGGTCTATCCTGCCTGCGGGCAGTATCTCCGGAGAACCGGTCAGCCAGGAAACGGACGCCCGTGGATGCCTGTCCGCCAGCGCCCGCAGCAGCGGCGTGGTCCGGATCACATCCCCGATCGCGCCCAGCTTGATGATCAGGATGCGCTCCCGCACCGGATCGTAAAAGCCGCAGTCCCGGCAATGGACTCCCTGCCGCTTGTGGGGCAGGCATGGCATGTCGCCCCTGAAATGCCTGCAGTCTGTTCTGATTTTCATCATCGCCCCCTGTCTCCGGGCTGGCGCAGGCCCGGAAGCGCCGGCAGCCTTCCCCCGGGAAGATTGGCAGCGCCCCGTTAAAAAGGTGCGGTGCGATCTCCGGTCCGCAGCGAAAAAAACGGGGAGATCCGCCCTCCCCAGCCTGCGGACAGCCTGCGGACAAACGGTTCCATTTCCCGCGCCCAGCGTCTTTGCTTAAGCTCCGATATGCACGCTTCATCCCGCGCCCGCTGCCTCAGCGGGCACGCTGATCCATTTAACGCATGCGGTCAGATCCCCGGCGTGCGTACAGCAGGCCCCGGCTTCAGGAGGTCAGGGTCTCCACAGCCTGGGCCATGCGGTCCCAGGAATACTTTTTCTTCTCGATGCGGATGTTGCGCGAAAAGGACCGCTCCCGTTTCTCCCTGTAGTATCGGAGCACCGCTGCTGCGATCGCTTCCGGATCGCGCGGCCGGACCACAAACCCGGTGCGTCCGTCCGGCACCATTTCCGGAAGCCCGCCCACCGAGGTCACGATGACCGGCTTGTCGTAGTGATACGCCACCTGCACGATGCCGCTCTGCGTGGCGGACACATAGGGCAGAACCACGACATCCGACGCGCAGAAAAAGGAATCCACCTCTTCGTTGGCAATGAACCGGTCGTGGAAGGTGACCGCCTCCCGGATCCCCGACCGTTCCGCCAGAGCGAAAAGCTCCCTGCGTCCTTCGTAAAATTCGCCGCAGACCAGAAGCCGGACACGCATCCGCTTCAGGATGAGGGGCATGGCTTCCAGGAGGTAACGGAGCCCCTTATAGGCCCGGATGTATCCGAAATAGAGCATCACGTTCGGCTCGCTGATGGAAAGCAGGCGCCTGGCCTGCGTTTTGGGGACTGCGGGGGGAAAGATCTCGTACACGGGATGCGGGATTTTCAGGTATCGCGCGGCCGGACGGAACTGCAGCAGTTGGCTTTCGACTGCTTCGGACTGGACAATGAAGCAGTCGGAAAATTTCAGACCCAGCCGCGTGAGCAGCAGGTCTCCCGGTTTTTTTTCATGCGGGACGATGTTGTCGCAAAGCGTCAGGATGCGCGCTCCCAGGAATCGCCTGGCGAGCCAGGATACGGTTGCGTAACAGGGCGCAAAAAACGGCATCCAGTATTTGAAGACCAGGGCCCGGGGCCGCTGTTTTTTCAGCCGGAAAAACGCCCTGAACCAGGTCAGGGGATTGACGGAATCCAGCAGCGCCTCCGCCTGAACCGGGACGAGCTCGGGGCCTTCATCGCGCTGTGTTTTCCCGGGAAACAGAAAGGAAGGATACTGTCTCTTAAAGGAGAGGACGCGGACGCGGTGTCCGCGGGCGGACAGGGCCCGGAAGAGGAGCGCCGTGTAATGCGCGATACCGCCCCTCATCGGATAGGCCGTGCCCACGATCACCAGGTTCACGCTACCGCTCCAGAACGCTGCGCACCGCGTGACGGTGGCCCTCGGCGTGGCTGCGCGTGATCATCTCGCCCAGAAGGCCGATGGAAACGAACTGCATGCCCAGGATCACCAGCATGACGCCGATGAACAGGAGCGGACGGTTGCTCAAAAAGGAGGACTTGAAGATGCGGAGGATGACCAGGTACGCTGTGATGACTCCTCCCAGCAGGCCGGACAGGATGCCGATCAGGCCGAAAAAGTGGAGGGGGCGCCGCGTGTACTTGGTGAAGAAGAGAACCGTCATCAGGTCGAGAAAACCGTTGATGAAACGGGAGGCGCCGAACTTGGTCTTTCCGTACCGGCGCGGCCTGTGATGCACCGGGATTTCCGTGACCGAGAAGCCGTCCCAAACCGCGACGACCGGGATGTAGCGGTGCAGTTCGCCGTACACCTGTATGCTTTTCACCACCTCCCGGCGGTAAATCTTGAGGCCGCAGTTGAAATCATGCAGGCGCACGCCGGTCATCCAGGAGGTGATGCGGTTAAAAAAACGCGAAGGCAGGCGCTTGGTGAGCATGGGATCCCTTCGCTTCTGCTTCCAGCCGGACACGAGGTCGAATCCCTCTTCGAGCCTGTCGATGAGCCTCGGAATCTCGGCCGGATCATCCTGCAGGTCCGCGTCCAGGGTGACCACCGCTTCGCCGCGAGCAGCCTCGAATCCTGCGGCCAGGGCCTCCGATTTGCCGGAATTTTTCCTGAACTGGATGACGCGGACACGCCCATCCCTGCGGAAAAGCTTTTCGAGGATTCGGAACGATCCGTCCGTGGATCCATCGTCCACATACAGGATCTCACAGGCACGCTTCAATCCGCGGAGCGCCCCGCTGATTTCCGCATGCAGCGGTTCCAGGGATTCCGCCTCGTTGTACAGCGGGACCACCACGGACAGATAGGGTGCCCGCCTTTTACGGATCCTGTCTGAATTCAATGGTCTGAACTCCTTCCGGAATGGGAAGATCGGCCCAGCCTTTTTTCATCCGTGCATTCGCCTTGATTTTTCTGAACACCAGGGTCACCTGGCGTGCGGGATCCGCGGTGATGATGCGCACGATCCGGGGAAGCCGGACGTCTCCGAATCTCTTGAATTTGTCGCCCTGCCAGGACCAGAGCAAATTTCCCCCCCGGTCCCGTCTCTCCCACCGGGTCACACAGGGCCCATCCGGCGAAATCCAGATGCGGTCCCCGGTCCTGAACTGCATCCGGATATTCCGTTCCTCCGCCTCCATCCGGTCGAGGGAGTCCAGCAGCGGCATGGGAGGCAGCGGGAATCCGAAACGGCCCTCGAACAAAAAAGCAACGCCTGTATGCTGCACAGGCGGGAGACGCTTCACAGCATCCAGCCTGCCGCGTATGGCCATGTTCAGCCAGGGGCTGTAGCACAAGGCTTCACGGCCGGACAGACGGAGCGTCAGAATATCCATCCCCAGGGTCCCCTCGGCCTTCATCCAGAGCGAATCAGGATCCCTGGCTGCGATCTGCAGATATCCGGTGTAGGTCCCCTCTTCCGAGCTCACGGTGACCTGGGCAAATCCCTGAAAAGTCTGAAGCCGCCTGGATTGTTCCTGCAGCCCGGCAAAGAGAACGGCCGGGGAACTTTCGCGCAGAGGCCGGATCCCGCGCGGCGCGCATCCCGGCAGCATGATTAAAACGCATACGGCATACAGCAGACGGAAACAGGGGGCTGCCCGGTTCAAGGAATGGTCCTGTCCAGTTTGAGCCGGATGGTTTCATTGTCCTTGTCCAATTCCAGGGCTTTTCCCCACATCTCCCGGGCCAGGTCCGTTTGTCCGATTTTCTGATAAACATCCCCCAGGTGGTCGATGACTTCCGGGCTGTCCTTCCTCTTGTCATAAGCCTTCTGAATGAATCCGAGCGCTTTTTCATAATCGCCCAGGTGATAATAGATCCAGCCCATGGTGTCCAGATAGGCCCCGTTTTCCGGATCCAGGGAAATGGCCTTTTCCGCCATGGCGAGCGCCTCGTCCAGCCTCTGCCCTCTCAGGGTCAGGCTGTATCCCCAGTTGTTCAGTATCATGGCGTTTTCCGGATCGATCGAAAGCGCCAGGTGGTACAGGCTGTCGGAGAGAGGGTACTGTTTCAGGCTTTCATAGGAGGAGGCCAGGGCGCTGATTGCGGATATCCATTTGGGCCTCCCCTGAATCGCCTTCTGAAGCGGAGCCACAGCCCTGGCATGATTTTCAAGCTGGGAGAACACGCTGCCCAGATAGAAATTGGCCATGGGATCGTCGGGCGTGATTTCCAGGGCCTTTTCCAGGAAACCGATGGATTTTTCCAGGCTGTCGAGCTGTATATGGGCCACGCCCGAGAAGAACCATCCGAGGGAAAGTTTGGGAGCCAGTTCGATCACGCGCCTGAACTCGGAAAGAGAAAGGGCGTATTCCCGGTGCTCGAGCAGAAACCGCCCCCGGTTCAGATGGGCGCGCCATTCATCCGGAAAAAGCTTCTCGATACGCTGATGCGTGGATACAGCGGCCAGAGAGTCTTCCTGAATGCCGTAAACATCCGCCAGTTTCAGCCAGCTCGGAAGGTCCGTGGAATCCGATGCAACCGCCTCCCTGTACAAGGCCTCGGCCCTTTCCCATTCCTGACGGGACATGTGGATGTCCGCGAGCCTGTCCCTCGCCTCGCTGAAATCCGGGGAAAGCGACAGGGCTTTTTCATAATAGGCCTGAGCCTGCATCGTATCACCGGCCGCTTCGGAAGCGAGCCCCAAACCGAACCAGCCGGACCCTTCCTCCGGATGGGCTGCCGTCAGCCTGCCGTACACTTCAGCCGCCTCGTCGAATTGGCCGGCTTTCATGTAAAGCTCCCCGAGGGTGAGAAAAACCGGTGGTTCCGCATCGTCCTTCAGGGCGAGGATTTTCGCGTACATCTCAACCGCCTTTTCCGGATTGTCCTGTCTCAGATAGAAGGCGGCCAGCTGTTGATAGGTTTCCGCGCGCGTGCTGTCCTTCGCCAGAATGCCGGTCAGGGTCTTTTCCACGAGGGTCCACCATCCCTGGCCCGCATAGATCCTGGCAAGCAGTTCGGAGGCCTCCACCTCGTTCGGGTCCGCAGTCTGGCAGCGCCTGAGCAGGACCATGGCGCTTTCCTCCCGGTCGAGCTGCAGATACGCCTTGCCCAAAGCGAGCATGATGCCTGCAGAATAGGGATCATAGAGCAGCGCCTCGTGGTAACGCAGTGCAGCCTCCGTGAAATCCCCGTTCATCTCGTGAACCACGCCCTCTGAGAAAACGCGCATCGCCCTGGGATCCGGTTCCCTGCGTTCAGGGACGGGTATTTCCGCATGGCGAACCACCGCGCAACCGCCGAGCAGCCAGAGGGCCGCGGCAGCCGGCAACATTCTTTTCAGCAATTGAAATCTCCGGATCATTCTCAATCCTGGCAAAAAGTTATTCTGGAATTTATAAAAAATCAGCCGAATTCCAAACGAAAAATGACTTGCCAAGCCCCTCAGCCCTGCGCCGAGTCCCCTGTCAAACGACTGCGCCGGGATTTTTGTTTCCGGCTGCAGGGTCAGATTTTCTGTTTGCAAAAGTCCCTGCCGTTCTTATATTGTCGCCATGGTGCAGAAAGAGACCAAACGGGTCGATGTCGTCCTGACGGTTGCGCCTTTTCACCGGTACACCTATTCCCTCCCGCCCTCTTTTCAGGCCCTGGCGCATCCCGGCGTGCAGGTCTGGGTGCCGCTTGGCCGCAGAAAAACGGCCGGCATCATTGCAGGATACGCGGAAGGCGAACAACCGGGAGCCTTTGCCGTGCGTCCCATCCTGGACATTCTGGATCCGGATCCTCTTTTCAGCCCGGAAATGCTGGGCCTGACGAAATGGATTTCGGATTATTACCTGGCTCCGTGGGGGGAAGTCATGCGCGCGGCCCTGCCTGCAGGAGCGCAGGCCCCGAGCCGGCTCATCATTCATGTGGAAGACCGGCCAACGAATCCCGTGTCCGGTCTGACCTCCTCCCAGAAATCCCTGCTCTCCCGGCTGTCCGGTAAAAGGAGCGTTCCCTATGAGCAATTGAAAGGAAGCCATAAAAAGGTGCGGGCGGATCTCGGAATCCTTGAAAAAGAGGGTTTCATCAGGCTGGAATACGCAAGCCGGCACATGAAGCAGAAGACTGAGATCCATGTCTCGCCTTCGGGGAACCGGGATGCTGAGAAGGAGGCCTCGCTCACGCCGAAACAAAAGGAAGCCCTTGCCGTCATCCGGCAGGGTCCGGATATTCCCAGAAAAAACATCCCTGTCTCTTCATCCGTTCTTTCCAGGCTGGAAAAGGGCGGATGGATACGCCTGGAAAAACGGACGGTTTACAGGGACGCATTCCCGGACCTGGAGACGCCGGCCCCCCCGGCCATCACGCTCACGCCGGAGCAGGAAAGCGCCGTTCAATCCGTTTCAGCGGCCATGCGCGAGGGACGCTTTCAGCCTTTTCTCCTGTTCGGCGTCACGGGCAGCGGGAAAACCCAGGTTTACATCGAGCTTGTCAGAAAAACGCTCGCAGCGGGCCGCAGCGCTCTGGTCCTGGTGCCGGAGATTTCCCTCACGCCTCAGGCGGTTCAGCGTTATCGAAGCCATTTCGGAGCCGCCGTGGCCGTGCTTCACAGCCGCATGTCCGACGGCGAAAGATACGATTCCTGGAGCCGCATCCGCAGGAATGAATGCCGCATCGCCCTGGGACCCCGCTCAGCCGTATTCGCACCCCTTCTAAACCTCGGCCTGATCGTGGTGGACGAGGAGCATGAATCCTCCTACAAGCAGATGGAAACAAATCCGCGCTACCACGCGAGGGACGTTGCGGTCATGCGGGCCAAACGGAACGGATGCCCGGTCGTGCTGGGTTCGGCCACGCCGTCGTTGGAAACCTATCACAACAGCGTGTCCGGGAAATATACCCGCTGCGAACTGACACATCGGATCGATCATGTCCCCCTGCCGGACATCCGCATCGTGCAGATGCAGCCATACACGCCTTCGGAGAAACAGGTTTCCCTCTCCCCCCTGCTCCGGGACGCCATGCAGGAACGCCTGTCGCGGAAAGAGCAGATCATCCTGCTGCAGAACCGCCGGGGGTATGCGGTCCTGATCCGCTGCTCCGCATGCGGGATGGTGGAGCAATGCCCCCATTGCAGCATCTCGCTGACCTATCATCAGACCTCCGCCGGCTTGATCTGTCATTACTGCGGGCACCGGAAGGCTGCGCCTTCCTTCTGTTCCGCGTGCGGCGGGAGCACCTTGAAATTCCGGGGCGTCGGGACGCAGAAGGTCGAATCGGACATACGCAGCCTTTTTCCGGATGCCGGTCTGCTGCGCATGGATCTGGACACCGTGTCCACGAAGAACGCCCATGCCCGGCTGATCACGGAATTCGACAAAGGCAGGGCGGACATCCTGCTCGGGACCCAGATGGTGGCCAAGGGACATGATTTCCCCGGAGTCAGTCTCGTGGGCATCATCTCAGCGGATACAGGCCTCCATTTCCCTGATTTCCGTTCCGGGGAGAGAACCTATCAGCTCCTCACCCAGGCCGCAGGAAGAGCCGGCCGAAGGGAACGGGGCCTTGTCATCATACAGAGCCAGGATGCGGAGAATCCGGTCATCCGGTTTTCGATCCGCCAGGATTACGCGGCCTTTTACAGGTGGGAAATCGTTCATCGGAGGGATCTCGGCTATCCGCCTTTCGGCAGGATGGCGATGATCCGTTTCAGGGGCAAAAACGAAGGCAAGGTCTGCGATGCGGCGAAAATCTTCATCCGCCTCTTGCCCAGAATCCCCCATCTGGACATACTGGGTCCGGTTCCATCCCCCCTGTCCAGGATCAGAAACGAGTTCAGGTATCAGGCCTTACTGCGCATCCCCAGGGCGCAGGATGCATCCGGTGCCGGGCTGAGGAATGCGATCAACACGGCCAGGAAGGCATTTGATGCCCGGGCCTTCCGGCAGGTGCATGTTGCAGTGGACATGGATCCTGTGGATATGTTGTGACAAAATCATAACATATTGAAATCAACACAGCCAAAATGCAATTAAAAACCTTCAAAAACAATGAATAAAGCATATTTGGCTCGTTTTTTGCATTTCGAAATGGCTGAAGAAAAATACCTATAGAAGCCTGAAAATCAAAGGTTTTGATAAAAGAATGAGTATAAACGGTCAATTATCATCCAATGGGGGCGAGGTTCGGTGAGAATCGGTGTTTTTTCCGATGTTCATGGCAACCTGGAGGCCCTGAATGAGGTTCTCGATGCATTGAAAGAGGAGTCCGTGGACCGTTTCATCTGCATTGGAGATGTCGTCGGATACGGGCCGGACCCGAATGCCTGCGTCGAGAAAGTCAGGGAAATTTCCGATGCAGTGGTTGCGGGCAATCATGACTTCGCCGCTGCGGGCCGGATCTCAACAGCGGATTTCAACGAAAACGCAGCGCAAGCCATTCTATGGACCCAGGCGAACCTGAACCCGGATTCCGCACATTTCCTGCATGAGCTGCCCATGGTTTTCGAATACGGGGACATCACCGCGGTCCACGCCACACCGGAATCCCCGGCAGAATGGCATTATATCCTGTCGGAAAATGATGCAAAAAGAAGCCTGGCTGCATCTCCGACCCTGATCTGCCTTGTGGGCCATACCCATGTGCCGTGCATTTTCGTGAAGGATCCGGAAGGCGGCATATCGCTGAAGGAGGATCACCAGGTCCATTTTCGCTCCGGGGAAAAATACCTGATCAATGCAGGCAGCGTGGGTCAGCCCCGGAACGGGGATACGAGGGCCGCGTACGGCGTGCTGGATACGGAGGAAGGCGAATTCCACTTCGGATTCCGCGAATATCCGGTGGAAAAGGTCCAGCAGAAAATGGCCAGGGCCGGCCTGCCTCTCTGGCTGATTGAAAGGCTCGCCCTGGGGCAATGAGAGGGGGAAAGGAATTGATGAATCCCATGGATTGGAAAAAAGGCGCAGAGACATCCTCCATCAGCCAGGAGCAGTTTGAGAAAATCGCCGGATGCCTCACGGCCCTTTCCGAAAAGCTCAGGGTCAAGGCTGTTCTTCTGGCGGACCGCGCCGGTCGCATGATTGTGCAGAAAAGCGATGAGACATTCGAGTCGGATCCGTCCGTGATTTCATCGCTCGTGGCCGGGAGCTTCGGGGCATCCAACGAACTGGCGCGCCTGCTGGGCGAAAAGGGCCGTTTCAACATGGTGCTGCACGAAGGCCGGGGCCAGAGCGTTTTCATCTGTTCGGTGACTGCGGAGTATTTTCTCGTCGTCGTTTTCGAAACCCATGTGGCGCTCGGCATGGTGCGCATGCTCACCAGGCGCACGGTCGCGGAACTGGAGCCCGTGCTCGCGCAGAAGGATGAGGGCCATGACATGAAGGAGATGTTCGACGACCGGTTCGAATCCCTGCTCGGCGAAGAGCTGGACAGGACGATGAAGGACCGCTGTTGATCACAAGAAAAGGGGATCGCCATGTTCATCCATTGGGCCTTGCGTGAAATTCACCTGAAGATCGTGTACTTCGGGCCGGGACTCGGCGGGAAGACGGCCAATCTTCAATACATATACAAACACATCGATCCTGCGCTCAAGGGCGACCTCGTCATGCTGAAGGCCAACGAGGACAGAACCATTTTCTTCGATTTCCTGCAGCTCGAGGTGGGCCACATCGACGGCAAGAAACCGAAGTTCAACCTGTACACGGTGCCCGGCCAGATCCAGTACGACCTCACGCGCAAGGTGGTGCTCAACGGTGTGGACGGCCTGGTCTTTGTCGCGGATTCCCGGAAGGAAATGATGGACGCCAATCTGGACATGCTGCTCCATCTGGAAAACCAGCTCATTCAGGACGGCAAATCCCTGGAGGACTTCCCCTGGGTGCTTCAGTACAACAAGCGGGATCTGCCTGATGCGGAATCCGTGGAAGTCATGGAAACCAAGCTCAATTTCTTCCGCGTCCCCTCCTTCGAAGCGGTCGCCATCACGGGCCAGGGCGTTTTCCCGACCTTGAAGGGCGTGATCAAGCGCGTGGTCGCAGGCGTCCAAACCCAGCTCACGGGCCAGAGGATGCGCG
>JAFGEX010000076.1 GCA_016931355.1 bacterium | reverse complement strand
TCGGTCGCGGACACAGTCTCCATACTCCGCGGGCTGAAGGAGCGGTACGAGGTGCATCACGGCGTGCGCATACAGGACAACGCCATTGTCGCAGCGGCAACGCTCTCCCACCGGTACATCGCGGACCGTTTCCTGCCGGACAAGGCCATTGACCTGATCGACGAGGCTGCTTCCAAGCTGCGCATTGAAATGGATTCCATGCCCGAGGAGCTGGACGAGGTGGAGAGGCGCATGCGCCAGCTCGAGATCGAAAGGGAGGCCGTGAAGAAGGAGAAGGATGAGGCTTCCCGCTCGCGCCTGACCGCCATACAGAAGGAACTGGCGGATCTGAAGGAAGAGGCGGGCGTTCTGCGATCCCATTGGCAGTCGGAAAAGGAGACCATCGGAAGGATACGCGGGCTTCAGGAAAGGATGGAACAGGTCCGCACGGACTCGGCCAGGGCCGAAAGGGAGGGGAATCTTTCCCGCGCCGCGGAACTCAGATACGGCACCCTGCCTGACTTGCAGAAACAGATGGACGGCGCCAACGTGGAGCTCGTCCGCATCCAGAAGGACCGGAAGATGCTCAAGGAGGAGGTGGACGAGGAGGACATTGCGGAGATCGTCTCCAAATGGACGGGCATCCCGGTGTCCCGGATGATGGAGAGCGAAAAGGAAAAGCTGCTCGGCATGGAGGAGCGAATCCGCAGGCGCGTGATCGGCCAGGACGAGGCGGTGGAGGCTGTATCGGACGCCATCCGGCGCTCCAGGGCGGGGCTGCAGGACGAAAACAGGCCGATCGGGACCTTTCTGTTCATCGGACCGACCGGTGTGGGCAAGACAGAGCTGGCCCGGTCTCTCGCCGCGTTCCTCTTCGACGACGAGCATGCCATGATCCGCATCGACATGTCCGAGTACATGGAACGCCATTCGGTCTCCAGGCTCATCGGCGCGCCTCCCGGATATGTGGGATACGACGAGGGCGGCCAGCTCACAGAGGCGGTGCGGCGGCGGCCCTATTCCGTGATCCTGCTCGACGAGATCGAGAAGGCCCATCCAGAGGTGTTCAACATCCTGCTGCAGGTACTGGACGAGGGACGGCTGACCGACAATCAAGGCCGCACCGTCAGCTTCAGGAACGCACTGATCATCATGACCTCCAACATCGGCTCCTCCATGATCATGGAAAAATTCACCTCCTCGCGCAAAGGTGAGTGGGAGAAAAGCATTCCGGAAATACGAAAGGAGCTGGACCGGCAGATCAAGCAGCATTTCAGGCCTGAATTCCTGAACCGCATCGACGAGACCGTCCTGTTCCGTCCGCTCGGCCAGGATGAAATCAACCGCATCGTGGATCTTCAGTTCGACCAGATCCGGGTCAGGGCTCAGGAGCAGGGGATCGCCCTGTCCCTGGGGAAGGGCGTCCGGGAGTTTCTGGGGAAAGAGGGGTATGATCCGGCGTTCGGTGCGCGGCCCCTCAAGCGGGTGATGCAGAAGATACTCGCCAATCCGCTATCGAAGAAAATCCTGTCCGGAGAAATGGCCCGGGGAGACTCGGTGGTTGTGGCGCTCAAGGAAAATATGCTTGATTTTATAAAGAAACCTGCTTAATTTGATTGGCATTTTTCGAACCGGATCAGGAGGAAAGGAACATGAAAAGAATTCTGTGCACGGGTGTTGTGATTGCGGTTGTGGTCATGCTGTTTTCCGGATGCGCCAAAATGCCGGATGAAAAACTCTTGGTCAAGGGCAAACAAATGGAATCCGAACAGAAGTTCACGGAGGCCATCGCCTCCTACGATAAGCTGATCGGTAAATTTCCCACAAGCCCGCTGGTCCCCGAAGCCATTTATCAAAAAGCGCTGGTCCACGCCAATGCGCTCCAGGAATATGACATCGCTGTTTCCGGGTTGATGTCGGTTCTTGAAAAATATCCGGAAAACCGCGTCGCGTCGCGCTCCCAATTCATGATCGGATTCATCTATGCGAACAGCGTGGGCGATACGGCCAAAGCCGGCGAAGCCTACCGGACCTTTCTGAAAAAATATCCGAACGACGAACTCAAACCCTCGGTCGAGTGGGAGCTCAAATACCTCGGCAAGGACATCGACGACATCCCCGAGCTGACGACTCTGGGAGACGCTTCGGAGGCCGAAGCGCAGAAATAATCCCGTGTGAGAGATCAAAGCGCTCCGGCTGCCGCCGGGCATGCCTGCCATCCGTCAGGCGGGGATGCGCTCACCCAAAGATCCAAATGTGCGGAGCGGAACAGGCCGAACCGTTTATCCGCATCAGCAGGCTTCATCGCCCGCCAAATAAGGGGATGAAGCTTTTCTTTTGTCCGGGCCCTGCCCATTGGAGATTCCCCGCCGCATGCTGCCGGGGGATCCGCTGTCCGTTGGGGGAGAGACGCTTCCATCCGGCTGACGACAGATTGAAGCTCCCCGGCAGTGAGCTGCCGGGGAATCTTCGATCTGTAGAGAAGAAGACATTTGGATTCGCTCGCTTACCCCGCGGCGAGCTCAGGCGAATGCGATCGCTGACAGATTCAACGGGGGCGTTTTGAGCCTGTTTTAAGGAACTTTTTTTTTGTGGCGCAGTTGAAAATAGAAAAAAATTGGAATCCATCATGGTTCAATCCATTTTGCGTTTATTTTGCCTGTCCGCCTTGTCGGTTGCTTCGTTGGTTTTCGGCCAATTGCAAACGGCAACGGATTCAGCCGTCCCGGAGATGGAAGTCGTCCTGTCCGCCTTTGCCGAACCGTCCAGCGTACCGCTGAACCGGACGCTCGCCTATACCATACAGATCGCATGGCAGGGGGACTTGTCGCGGGTGGAAATCGGAGAGGTGGAGGAGCCTGTTTTTGCGAATTTCGAGGTGGAGGGCACCGCGTCTGCAAACCGGACTTTCGGAGCCGCAGCAGGCGGGCGCTCTGAAAAGGAGATCCTCTACCATCTGAGGCCCAAGACGCTCGGCATGGCGTATGTGGAACCGGTCGGCATCACCTGGAAGGATACAGGCACAGGGCGAACCCATCAGATGAAAACGCGCCGCATCGGAGTCGAGGTTACGGATCCCGTGCCTGATCCGGAAGCACGCCGTTTTCCGTTGCCGCTTCTCTTCCTGATACCGGTACTCGCTGGGGCAGGGGCCGTTCTGTTCTTTCTGATGCAGGGCAGGCGTAAAAAACAGGTTTTGCAGCAGGAAGTGAAGCCTCCACTGGAAGAATCCTTTCTGGCAGAACTGAGAGGAACCGTGGATCTGAAAACGGACAAGAGGCGCGAGGCCTTCGCCCTGCTTTCCAGGCTTTTCAGGAAATATCTTTCGCAGAAATTCAAAATCCCGGCGCTCGAGGCCACCACTTCCCAGCTCATGGGCCTGCTCGGGCCGCTCGGGATAGAGGAAAAGCTGCTCGGAAAAATGGAAACCCTCTTTTCCACTGCGGATGTGGTGAAATTTTCCGGGCAGGAGGCGTCCCGGGCAGACCTGGAAAGCGCCTACACAGTGGTGGAATCCTTTCTCGAGGAAAGGCTTTCTGCGGCGAAAAAGGAAACGGAAGCGCAGGCCGCTGAACCCTCCAAGCAGAAGAAATCCCCCAGGTCATAGAAACCGTACGATTTTTACGAGAGCATGTCAGGAGGACTGATGAACAAGGAACTCGAGGTCATTCATCAAAAAATCGAAAAGGAAAGCGTCTTTGTCGAAGCGCTCATGGCCGAGGTCGGCAAGGTGATTGTCGGCCAGAAATACATGGTCGAGAGGCTTTTGGTCGGGCTCCTGTCGAACGGGCATGTGCTGCTCGAAGGCGTGCCGGGCCTCGCGAAGACCATGACCGTCCGCACCCTGTCTGCAGCCATTAAGACAAAATTCCAGAGGATACAGTTCACGCCGGATCTGCTCCCGGCCGACCTGGTCGGGACCCTGATCTATGATCAGAAAAAGGGGGAATTCCAGACCAAGAAAGGTCCCATCTTCGCCAACATCATTCTGGCGGACGAGATCAACCGCTCTCCGGCCAAGGTTCAATCCGCCCTGCTCGAGGCCATGCAGGAAAGAACCGTGACCATCGGGGAGAATACGTATCCCCTGGACGATCCCTTCCTCGTGCTGGCGACCCAGAATCCGATCGAGCAGGAAGGCACGTATCCGCTGCCCGAGGCGCAGGTTGACCGGTTTATGCTGAAGCTTTCCATCGGGTATCCGAGCCCGGAAGAGGAGCTTGTCATCATGCAGCGCATGACCCGGGGACCGGAGCCCACAGCTTCGCCGGTTGTTTCTCCCAAAGACATTGTCAGGGCCAGGGCGGTTGTGGAAGAAATCTATATGGATCCCAAGATCGAGAAGTACATTGTGGACATTGTTTTTGCGACACGCAAGCCCCGGGAATACGGGCTGGAGGATGTCGAAGAGCTCATCGCGTACGGCGCCTCGCCGAGGGCCTCCATCAATCTCGCCAAGGCGGCCAGGGCGCATGCCTTCCTGAAGCACAGAGGGTACGTGACGCCCGAGGATGTCCGGGCCATTGCCATGGACGTGATGCGGCACCGCATCATCGTCACGTACGAGGCGGAGGCCGAGGAGGTGACTGCTGAGGATGTGGTCCGCAAGGTTCTCAACAAGATTGAGGTGCCGTGACAGGAGGCGGACGGTGCAGACCCGCAAAGGCTCCCTCCAAAACAAAGGCCGGAGAGATTGAGAATGCCGGAGTCCTCTGCACCCTCCGGTCAATGGTGCAGTGTTACTCATTGAAGACAACCCGCAAGGTGCGGAGAATCCAGGTTCTGTAGGGAAAAAAACATGGAACTGCGCCCGCTTTTCCTGAAGCAAATCGCGGGGAAGGCGGCCGCAGGGAAATCCCCATGATACCCAAGGAAATACTCAAAAAAGTACGCCGGATCGAAATCACGACGCGCGGCATGGTGAACGACGTGTTTTCAGGGGAATACCATTCCGTTTTCAAGGGACGCGGCATGGAGTTCTCGGAAGTGCGCGAATACCAGGTCGGGGACGACATCCGAACCATAGACTGGAACGTTTCCGCGCGCATGGGCCACCCCTACGTCAAGGTGTTCGAGGAGGAGCGCGAGCTCACGGTCATGCTCCTGGTCGATGCCAGCTCCTCCGGGGAATTCGGCACGCATGAGCGCATGAAGGGCGAGATCGCCATCGAGATCTGTGCGCTGCTCGCGTTTTCCGCCATCAAAAACAACGACAAGGTCGGCCTGATCATCTTCACGGACAAGATCGAAAAATTCGTCCCGCCGCGCAAGGGGAAAAGCCATGTCCTGCGCGTTCTCAGGGAGATGCTCTATTTCAAGCCTGAGGACCGAAAAACGGACATCGCGGGCGTCCTGGAATATCTCAACAGGGTCATCCGGAGGCGCAGTGTGGTCTTCCTGGTCTCGGATTTCCTGTCCTCTGATTTTGAGAAACCCCTGCAGATCGCGAACCGGAAGCATGACGTGGTGGCCATCAACATCCAGGATCCCAGGGAAATGGAGATGCCGCGCGTGGGATTCATAGAGCTCGAAGACGCGGAAACCGGGGAACAGATCCTGCTCGACACGTCGGACGAGGAATTCCGCAGACTTTACAAATCAGGCGCCGAGGATCAGGTGGGGCGCAGGGACAGGCTGTTCAAGACCCTGAACGTGGATTCCGTATCCGTACGCACGGACGAGTCTTATTTCGAGCCCCTGATCCGCTTTTTCCGCCTGCGCGCCAGACGGTTCAGATAACCGGCAGGCGGAAATACGGGCCTGCCGAAAAAGAGGCAAAGGTTATGCATAAACAGTTTTTGAAGCTCCTCGCCGCCGGCGGCAGGGAATCCCGGATCTGCAGTGTAAAAGACATGTGGATTCGCTCGCTTACCCCGCGGCAAGCTAAGGGGAATGCGCTCGCTGTCAGATTCAAAATCATCGCAGGTGCAGCCCCGGCTGTCTTATTCATCCTCCTTTCCACGGCAGGATGTTCGCGGGAAGGAGCCGGCGGGATCAGCATGGAAAGGCAGCGGGAATACGCCAATGAATTGTACAACCGGGAGCTTTTTCAGCAGGCCCTTTCCGAATACCAGCGCCTGCTGGATCTCTATCCCCTGGACGACAATCAGCAGGCCAACATCCATTTCATCATGGGCAACATCCATTTCGACCGCCTGCGTGATTATGAAAACGCATTGGCGCATTATCTCAAGATCAGGCATGTTTTCCCTGAAAGCGGGCTTCAGGACCAGACGGGCAAACAGATCGTCGCCTGCCTGGAGAGGCTCGACCGGTCCGCGGACGCGAAGCAGGCGCTGGACGAGGCGGCCAGCCTGGATCCCGCCCAGGTTCATCAGCCCAGGCCCGGGACAGTCATTGCCAGAATCGGCGACAGGGAGATCACGTCCGGCGACCTGAAATTCCTCATCGGCCGGCTTCCGGAATCCCTTCAGGAGCAGGCCGGGAAGCGGGAGGCGAAGATCGAATTTCTCAAGCAGTATCTGAGCGCCGAATTGTTTTATGACGCGGCCAGGCGCAAGGGGCTGGACAATGACAAAGAGGTGATCGAAGGCGCATTCGAGGCGAAGAAGAGCCTGATGGTGCAGAAATACCTGCAGGAGGAGATCACCTCGCAGGTGCAGATACGGCCCGAGGATGTGGAGCTGTACTTCAAGGCGAACAAGGACAGATATGCGGAGAAGGACGAGAAGGGCCATATCAAACGCGAGAAAACCTTCCAGGAGGCCGGTCAGCAGGCGGCCCAGGATCTCTTGCGCGAACGGCAGCAAAAAGCCTATGAGGACATCATGCGGCGCATGATGCTGGCTGAAAAAGTGGAGATATACGACGATCGCATCGAGTGACGGTTGATGAGCAGAAATGCCTTTAAAATTTCGATTCTCATGGCCGTTCTGGCCTGCAGGGTCGCCGTTTCCCAGGCGCCGGATCCGGTGTCCATTGACACGCGGGTGAATCCGTCCCGGATCACCATCGGTGACCTGGTCACCTACACCGTGACCGTGACCCATGATCCGGATGTCGAGATCGCCATGCCCGGCCTGGGCGCCAATCTCGGCGGATTCGAAATACGGGACTACAAGGCCCATGAACCGGTGAAAACCGGCGGGAAAATCGTCACGAGCACGGACTATATCCTCTCGACCTTTTTCACCGGCGAATTCATCATACCGCCCATGGCAGTCGCCTACAGGTTTCCGGGCGACACAGCCGTTCACGTCCTGTCCACAGAAAAGATGAAAATAATGGTCGAAAGCCTTAAGCCGAGCGAGGCAGGGGACATACGCGACATCAAGCCTCCTGTGGAAATGCCGCGCAACTGGTGGTACACGCTGCGCTGGCCCCTGGCAGGGACCGCGGTTCTGGCCCTCCTGCTTTTGGTCTGGTGGGGATACAGGAGGCGCAAGGCAGGCAAGGGCCTGCTGCCGGTACGGGAAACCCCTGCCAGGCCGCCGCATGAAATTGCGTTCGAACAGCTCCGGGCGCTCAGGGAATCCGGGCTGCTCGCAGAGGGAAACGTCAAGGAATTCCACATCCGGCTCTCCGACATACTCCGGAATTACCTCGAGGGCCGGTATTTCATACGGGCGCTGGAAATGACCACAGAGGAAACCCTCGATCAATTGAACAGCGCGGCCATGAACCAGGAGGACTTCGAATCCACGGCCCTTGTTCTGGAGAGAAGCGATCTGGTGAAATTCGCGAAGCACAGGCCTCCAGACGCCGTGAGCATCGAAACGCTGGACATCGCGCAGCGTATCGTGGAACACACGGCGGTCATCATCGAAGCGCCCTCCCCGGAAACCGGGGCGCCTGGGACGGAGGATTCGGGAGATGCGGAAACCGCCGGACAGCCCGTTTCGGGCCGGAACGCCGCGGAGCCTGCGCAGGCGCCGGCAGAACAGGAACCGGATGAAAACAAGCAGCCGTAACAAACAGGTTCGATAATGATGATCCGATTTGCAGATCCCTGGTTTCTCGCCTTTCTCCTTGCGGTGCCCCTGCTTGCCTGGTGGCATTTCAAGAAGCGGCGCAACAGGGGCGCAACCATCCGTTTTTCGCATCTCGGAACCGTGAAACAGGCCGGCAGGGTCCGGAGAATGACGGGTCTGGATCTGCTGGTCATGCTCAAGCTGTTCGCCCTGACACTTCTGATCGTCGCCTTCGCCAGGCCGCAATCCGGCATCAAGGGCGAGGAAGTAATCACAGAAGGCATAGACATCATGCTGGCGGCCGACATTTCCAGTTCGATGCTGGCGGAGGACATCAAGCCCAACCGGGTTGACGCGGCCAAGGCCGTTGCAGCCGAATTCGTCAAGGGCCGCAGGAACGACAGGATCGGGCTCGTAATCTTCTCGGGAGAGGCGTTCACGCAATGCCCCCTGACCATTGATTACGGGATTCTGGTGAGCTTTCTCGAACAGGTCCATGTGGGCATGATCGAGGACGGCACTGCCATCGGCATGGGGCTCGCAACAGCGGTGAACAGGCTCAGGAACAGTCATGCGAAGTCAAAGGTCGTTATCATCCTCACGGACGGCCGCAACAACCGGGGCCAGATCGATCCGGTGACCGCGGCCCAGACCGCGCAGGCGTTCGACATCAAGGTCTATACGATCGGGGCGGGCACGCGCGGCACAGCGCTTTATCCGGTCAATGATCCGTTCTTCGGGAAGCGGTATGTCCCCATGCAAGCGGACATAGACGACGAGCTGCTCTCCCGCATCGCGTCTATGACGGGCGGCCGGTATTTCCGCGCCACGGACCGCCAGAGCCTGGAGTCGATTTACCGGGAAATCGACGCGATGGAAAAGACGGAAGTCAAGGTCAAGGAATACACGCGTTATTCGGAGCTGTTCCACCATCTGGCTGCGGCAGCCCTGTTGTTGATGCTGGTCCAGATGCTGCTGGCCAATACGGTGTTCAGAAAAATACCCTGATACCCGGCCGGGGGGATTTGCATGAAAGCTTGCCTGTTGCAGGCTGCCGGCGAATGTTCGGTTTGTTGTTTCTTGAACTGCGGCGCACCTTCCAGGTGCGTCACAGTGATGATCCCCGCTGCAAGCAGCGGGGCTTGCGTTCACTGACAGATTGAAATTGTCCGGAGTCGTCATCGTGTTCCGATTCGCCCATCCCGCTCTGCTGTACCTGCTTCTCCTGGTCCCGCTGCTGGCCCTTTTCATGGTGTGGGGATACAGACAGAAGAAGAAGGCCATTGCCCGTTTCGGGAGCAGTGCGCTGATGGAGAAGCTCTCCCGTTCCGTGAGCCGCAGGAGGCAGGTTGCGAAGTCCGTTCTCATCGCGGCCGGTGTGCTGTTTCTCGTTCTTTCGATCGCCAGGCCGCAGTACGGGACCCGGATGCGCACGGTCAAACGGGAAGGCCAGGA
>JAFGEX010000075.1 GCA_016931355.1 bacterium | reverse complement strand
TTGCACGAGGTCAGCACGCCGTGGTAGATCAGCAGCCAGCCTTCCGATGTCTCGATCGGCACCGGGCCGGCGCCCACCTTGGTGTACTGCCAGGAATTGCCGACAGGCGCCATGACGTGCCTGTGCCTGCCCCAGAAGCGGAGATCCGGGCTTTCGCTGTAGAAGATGTCCCCGAAAGGCGTATGCCCGCTGTCCGAGGGTCTGCTCAACATGGCGAAGCGGCCGTTGATTTTCCTGGGGAAGAGCACGCCGTTCCGGTTGAACGGGAGATACGCGTTTTCATGCTGGGTGAATGTCTTGAAATCCCCGGTGTGGGCGATGCCGATCGTGGGCCCGTGATACCAGTTGCACCAGGTCACGTAGAACCGGTCCTCGATCCAGACCACGCGCGGATCGTATCCGTAAACGAAATTGGAGATTTCCGGTTCATCGCATTGGAAGGAGATCGGATCCGGATCGATTTTCCAGGAGAATCCGTCTTTGCTGAAACCGCGGTGGAGCTGCATTTTCCTGGAGGTGTCGTCGCAGCGGAAAATACCTGCGAACTCACCCTTGTAGGGTACGACCGCGCTGTTGAATATGCTGTTGGATTCCGGGAGCAGGTCCCTCGGGATCACCGGATTCCGGTCGTATCTCCAGACAACGTCCGAACAATCCTTGGGCCTGTCCTGCCACGGGATATTGGGCAGGGGCTTTTCAGAGACGAGTTTTATTTTGGCCATATGTTCCTCCTGCCGTTTATGTTTTCCAGGTCAAAACGCCTGGGAGGTCATACACCCTGCCGCGGCGCTTCCGTCTTTTCCGATCCGACACAGCCGGCCCTGCTCATCGAATGAGCCAGTGGGGGGGAAGGGGTTGCTTGCGCATGCCCGGGCCTTCCACGGACACCTCCAGAGCTTCGCCGCCTGTAGCTTCGAAGAATCCCAGTTCGAAATTGTGCAGGCCTTTTAAGAATGCTGCGCTTCCCTGCGCTTCGACAGGACCGTGAAGCCCGTCGTTCACAGCCACGGGCTTTCCGCCTATGCGCAGCAGGGAGCCGTCGTCGGACTTGATGAAGAAAGTATAAGCGCCGTTCTCAGGGATTTGGATCCTGCCTTTAAAAACAATGCCGAAATGATCTCCTCCGGGCCGGATTCCGGCAGGATCGAAAGACCAGGTTTCCCCGGTCCGGACAGGTTTGAGTTTTCCGAAATCAGGCAGGCTGGACCATTCGCCTTCATAAAGGGCATAGGTCATGCCGTTGGCCGTGCTGTCCAGGATGGAGAAGGAGGTTTCCGATGCCGTGCTGGGAGCCATGCCGTGTTTGAAAGCCCTGGCCATGAGCGTGCCGCTGCGGCTTATGACGACCGGTTCGCCGTACAGAGGGGAGGATTCATCCGGGATGGAACCGTCCAGCGTGTAGTGAATGGATGCGCCCGGCGTCGGGGATTCCAGGGCGACAAAGATGGGCTCGTTCAATGAGATTTTTTGATCCTGGGAGAAACGCGGTTTTTCCACCATGGGACGGACGCTGATCCTGAATGTGTGCGCGATGAAACCAGGGGGATTCTCTGCAAGCGGCTGCGGGATTTCGATATTCAGCGCGTCTCCTTCGCATTTCCACTGCAGCGGTTTTTCGTGACCCAGCAGGAAGACCTGAGAATCCGGCAGCAGGGGCAATCCCTTTATTTTGACTCCCCGGCCCGGCCGGCCCAGGTAAAGGGCATAAACGGTTCCGCCGTCCGGGCTCTGTGTGAACCTGAGGTTTTTCCCCTGCTCCGGGATCTGGCATTCCCGGGTCCTGTATATCGCTTCGCCGTTGATGCGCAGCCATTGCCCCATTCTATGGAGGCGGTCCACGCTGGCCTGCGGGATCAGGCCTTGTGCTGTCGGGCCCACATTGAGCAAAAAATTTCCGCCCTTGGATGCCGTTTCCGCGAGGTTCCAGATCAGGGTCGTGTCCGATTTCCAGTTCAGGTCCGATTCGCGGAATCCCCAGGTGTCGTTCATGGTCATGCAGGATTCCCAGTCCACGCCCAGCAGGCCCTGGGGCGGGATTTCCTGTTCCGGCGTTCCGAAATCGCCCACGGATTCCTCTTTTCGGCCGGACAGGCCGGTGCCGCCTTTGCCCACGCGGTTGTTGACGATGATGTCCGGCTGCAGGCTGCGCACGAACCGGTAGAGATCCCTGCCCGTCTGCAGGGTCCAGTCGTTGATCCACTGCCCGTCGAACCAGAGCACACCGAGCGGGCCGTATCCGGAAACGAGCTCCTCAAGCTGGGGCTTCAGGTACGTGTCAACGTAGCGCTGGAAGCCTGGATTGGTTTTGGAGGTGTTGTACGCCGGATAAAAAATCCCCTGCGCATCCGGATGATGCCAGTCCATGATCGAGTGATAGAGGCAGAAACGGATGCCCCGGCGCCTGCATGCTTCGGACAGTTCGCGGAGGATGTCCCGTTTGAACGGTGTCCTGTCCATGACGTCGTAACCGGAGATTTTGGAATCCCACAGGCAGAAGCCGTCATGATGCTTGGAGGTGATGACCAGGTATTTCATCCCCGCATCCGCGGCCAGCCCGGCCCATTCGTCCGCGTTGAAATGGACCGGATTGAACCGGGCCGCGTACGCTTCGTACTCCGGGACCGGTATCGGAGCCGAGTTCATGATCCACTCGCCCGTGCCCCAGACTTCCTCCCCTTTGTATTTCCCTGCCGGGACGGCGTAAAGGCCCCAATGGATGAAAAGGCCGAAACGCGCCTCTCGCCACCAGGCCATGCGTTCGCTGCGCTCCGCCTCCGTTTCATGGAGATAATCCCTGTCAGCCGTTTTCCGGCCGCAGCAGGCCATCAGGATCCCGGCGATCAGGATGCAAAGCCATTTTTTCATAAAGCCTCCGGACGATCAGGCCCTGTCTTTTAAAAAATATACGTCATTTCCCGACACTCTGCAAGGGATATTCCGGAATGCGGATTGGAGTTGAATCTGACAGCGAGCGCATTCCCCGCGGCTTGCCGCGGGGTAAGCGAGCGAATCCAAATGTCTTTTTCTTTACAGATCGAAGAT
>JAFGEX010000074.1 GCA_016931355.1 bacterium | reverse complement strand
CCTGATGCCTCGATTAAAAGAGGCGTCCCGAGAAAGGTTGCCGATGAAAGAAGCCATGCTGTATGAGAAGCTGCCCGACAAGCGGGTCCGGTGCCATCTGTGCGCTCATCGCTGTCTGATCGGCGAGGGCCGCAAGGGTCTTTGTCTGGTGCGCGAAAACCGTGACGGCACTCTTTACACGCTGGTCTACGGGCGCACGATCAGCCAGGCTGTGGACCCTGTCGAAAAAAAACCCTTGTTCCATTTCTATCCCGGATCCCTGGCCTATTCCATGGCCACGCCCGGCTGCAATTTTCGCTGCCAGTGGTGTCAGAACTGGGAGATATCCCAAATGCCTCGGGAACAGGATATAATCGCCGGCCAGGAAGCTTCTCCGGAGCAGATTGCCGCCGCTGCGCAACACACTGGGTGCCGAAGCATCGCCTACACCTACACGGAGCCCACCATTTTCTTCGAATACTCCTACGATACGGCCCGTCTGGCCCAGGCCGCCGGTCTGGCCAACATCTATGTGACCAACGGCTACATGACCGCGGAAATGCTTGAAACCATCAGTCCCTACCTGGATGCGGCGAATGTTGATTTAAAGGCCTTTCGCGACGAAACCTACCGCAAGTATGTCGGCGCGCGGTTGCAACCGGTTCTGGACAGTCTGAAAAAACTGAAAGCGCTCGGCATCTGGCTGGAGGTGACCACCCTGGTCATTCCCGGTATCAATGACGATCGCGGCGAGCTGAAAGATACGGCCGACTTCATAAGACAGGAACTGGGCAGGGATACCCCCTGGCATATCAGCCGCTTCTTCCCTGCCTACAAGATGCAAAACGTCCCGTCCACGCCGCTTGCAACCCTGCGCCTGGCTGAGCGGATCGGCCTCGACGCCGGGCTTCGGTACGTCTATGTAGGCAATGTGCGCGGCGACATCAACACCGTTTGCCCTGAATGCGGTCGTCTGCTTATCAAGCGGTCGGATTTTTCCGTCGCCGAGAATCATCTCAGTGCCGAGGGTTGCTGTCCGGACTGCGGCACGGTCATAGCCGGGGTGGGAATGGAAAAGCCTGAGGAAAAATAGAGCTTGGTGGCGACGACATGGAAAACACCTTCTGGACCGCGCTGGGCGCCAGCACGCTGGCAGCAACCGTAACGGCCATAGGCATCTACACGATACGGCACTTCGAGTCTTGGGGACGAAAATACAACATCTACTTTGTCTGTTTCGCGGCCGGCGTCCTGATTTCCGTCTCTTTCCTGCATATCATCCCGAAGGCCTTCGAGATGAGCGCCAATGCACCTGTCTACCTGCTCAGCGGGTTTTTGCTGCTGCACCTATTCAACCGCTTCATCATAGCCTTTGTGTGCGAACGGGGGCTGAATCCAAGCTATGGCATCGGCCTGGTGCCCATGATCGGCATCGGCTTTCATTCGTTCATCGACGGCTTCATCTATTCCATCACCTTCACCGTGAGCATCTTCACCGGAGCGCTGGCCGCTACCGGCATGGTGCTGCACGAATTTCCCGAAGGTATCATCACCTACCTGATTCTATTGCGTAGTGGCTTTAGCGAACGTTCCTCCTGGATCCTGGCCTTTGTAGCGGCCTCGATTTCCACCCCGCTGGGCATGCTGGTTTCCTATCCCTATATCAGTCAGATAGACAAACCACTGCTGGGCGCTTTGCTTTCGCTTTCGGGCGGCGCACTCGTCTATGTGGGAGCCACACATCTTTTGCCCCAGGCGGAGAAGGAAAATCGCAAGTACAGTCTTTTTGCGCTCGGTACGGGCATCCTGGTCGCCGTGCTCATCGTGCTGTCCAAATAGTCGGGAAATCAGGCCTGCAGGCCACGAAAACGGACCTGCTCAATGTAGGGATCGATATTCACTTTGCCTTGGGCATACTCGTCGTGCCACCCCTCCGGCACAGGCATTTGCTGGTACAATAGCTCTCTGTCCGCTTCCAGCAAACGCCTTGGCTGACGCAGGTAATCGGAGGCACAATAGACCTTCTTGCCAACGGTTGCGGATAGCGCATCCAGCCAGGCTGCGCCTTCTCGATTGCGCATCAGATGATGATCGAGAATGACCACTTCGATCCGTTGCGCCAACCGCATCGCGTTATGCCAGGCCGTTTCGCGCTCGGTGTCGGTTAACCGGGCAAGGTAGAGCGGCGGCCCGGCAGCCAGTACGATATCCGGTCGCCAGCCGATCACTTGATCGATGGTCGGATCATCCAATAGCTGGATGTCGGAGGAGTGCACCAATACACGGCCATTCATCTGCAACCGCGTCATCATCACGGTGCCCATGTTGCTGCCCGGCGCACCATGAGGGACCGATCGGGAAAACGACAGGCACCCTTCCGATCGTCCTTCCGCAACCTGCATGTTGCTCCCTGACAGATCAACCAAATCCTGAAATCGTTTGCGGGTTTTTCCCGTGAGGTCGTCACCGGATTTGCTCCAGCAACGCAATTGCCGGAAAGTGCGAGGCAGGCTGCGCACCGATAGCTGATATGGATTCGCGTCCGCCAGTGGCACGTGATCGCCGTGGAAATGGCTGTACACCACATCGGTGGCATTCTCCAGCGCCTGCAGGATTCGCTCCCGTATCTGGCGCCCCACGGCGATCTGAACAGGGTGCGGCAACCGGCCATTTCGCACATAACCCAGGGCCACGCCCGGATCGATGACAATGCGTCGGTCCGGCAAAGTCACCAGGCAACAGAGGCTTCGTACACCCAGGGATTCCGCGCCGAGGATTTCAAGATCCATGGTTTGTTGTGTTCCCCTTCTCTACTCTTCCCGAGGGTAAAGGCGCCACATCCGCGCCAATTCGTCTTCCTCACAGCGGATATCACGATAGTGCACGCTCTCACCATTGCGGCGAATGTGCACTCCGACTCCCTCCATTACCCTGCCGACGAAAGCGAACGGGATTCCTGTCTGTGTCAATACGCGACTGACTTCCGCTGCTCGCCCAGCCGGCACAGTTGCTGCCAGGGTTCCCGAGGAAATCATCCACAGGGGATCGAACTGAAACGCATCGGCAAACCTTGATACGACAGATGGAATCGGCAGCAAATCGGCATCCACCTCGATGGCCACCTTAGACAGCGATGCGAGCTCCAGGAGCGTCTCCAGCAGTCCGCCTCTGGTCACATCGTGCATGGCGGTTGCGCCCTGAGCCGCGATCGCCACGGCCTCCTTCACGACGCTGACCTGCGTCATCAAACGGCGCGCCTCGGTCAGATCGTTCTCGCTCAACCCGAGTTTTCGCGCCACGTCGGCGAAGTCTTGGGCCAGGATCGCCGTGCCCTCAATGGCAATTCCCTTGGTCACCAACACCTGGTCGCCCACACCCGCCCCATAGGTGCGCAGCGGCTTTCGACCCTCGGCTTTTCCCAACGCGGTTACAGCAACGAGCGGCCTGGCAAGGTTCGCAGAGTAACCGGTATGCCCGCCGATAATGGAAACGCCAATCTCGTTGGCTGCCTGGCTGACATCGCGCATGATTCGTTCCAGGAGAGCCTCATCCTCCTCTCGCGGCACCAGAACCAGGGGCAATATCCAACGCGGAGGAATGCCGGTGGTGGCAATGTCATTACAGGCCACATGGACTGCCAGCCATCCAATATTGCCGATGGCGCCAACGATAGGGTCCAGGTGAGAAACCAGAATGTCATTTCCGACCCGCGTCAACGCCACATCCTCGCCGAAAGCGGCACCTAATAGGACATCGGGGTCTTCGGTATGGACGAAGGGAAATACACATCGTCGCAACACTTCCAACGAAAATTTAGACATCGCCAAATCCTTATTCTAAAATTGCCACAGGCCAAAGCGTTTCTGGTCACAATGAAGGTTTTGAAAAGATCCCTGCTCATGCTAGGATGAAAAAAGTTATCAAATGCGGTTTGCAACTAAGTTTCGAAGAGTGTAAGTTCTTGAAAATATTATATAATTAATTTTAAAGCGTGTGAAGCGAAAAATCTTGGCCGGATCCAGTCGTTATGCTTGCGCCCTTATTTATTGTAGGACCGGCGCAGAGAGAGCATTACCGGTCATCGGTAAAGGAGTGTCAACCATTTTGCAGCCAAAGCCGACGTCAAGGTAAGGAGGTTTACGGAGGTGTCGCAGTGACTTCTGCCATCAGCCCTTTCGAAATCTATCACGATCGCTACGAGGCGTGGTTCGTCAACCACAAAATCGCCTATTGGTCGGAATTGCTGGCAATTCGCGCCCTTACTCCCTGGACCGGGCTGGGACTTGAGATAGGCGTTGGGAGCGGTCGATTCGCCGCGCCTCTCGGCATTCGTATCGGGATGGATCCGTCTCCAGCGATGCTTTCTTACGCCGCCCGAAGAGGCATTGCTGCCGTCCAGGGTGTTGCCGAAGGCATGCCCTTTCGCAACGCTTCCTTCGATTATGCACTCAACGTCACCACGATCTGCTTTCTGAGCGACGTAAAAGCTGCCCTGGCCGAAACCTATCGGGTCCTCAAGCCTTCAGGGCATCTCGTTATAGGCTTCATTGACCGCGCCAGCGCCCTTGGTAGAAGGTATGAAGCGCACCAGTCGGAAAACGTTTTCTACCAGGCAGCCACCTTCTATTCTGCCGGAAAGGTCGCCGATCTCCTCGAGGGATCGGGATTTACGGAGCAGGTCTGGGTACAGACTCTCTTTCATCCCCTGAGTCAGATCCATGAACTGGAGCCTGTCAAGCCCGGAAGCGGATCAGGCGCATTTCTCGTCGTGCGGGCGACCAGACCCTAACCTCCCCTTCCCTTGTCCCATGTCGATCAAAGAAGGAAAAAATTGCCATGAAACGCACACAGAAACTCAAACAGGTTTTCGGCACGGAAAAGCCGATTATCGGAATGGTGCATCTTCTGCCGCTGCCGGGAGCGCCCGGTTACCGGCCCGATAAGGGCATGAAAGCGATAATTGCGGCTGCCATGGAGGATGCCTCGCGATTGGCCGAAGGGGGTGTCGATGGCATCCAGATCGAGAACCAGGGCGATTGGCCATTTCTCAAACCGGATGAGATCGGGTTTGAAACGGTTGCCGCAGTCACGGCAGTCGTGGCGCACCTGAAGACCCGATTCGATCTGCCGATGGGCATCAATATTCATCTCAACGGCGTCTGCCAGGCTCTGGCCATCGCCGCGGCCACGGAATGCGGGTGGGTCAGAGCTTTCGAGCTGGCCAACACCTACGTTTCGTCATCGGGGATCATCGAGGCCGCCGGGCCTCAGGCGCTCCGTTACCGCGAGCTCCTGCATGCTCGGGAAAAGATCCTTATCTTCGGCGATTTTCATGTCAAGCACGGCAGCCACCAACTCGTCGCGGAAAAAAGCCTGGCCGAACAGGCCCGGGACGTGGCGGCTGCGCTGGCCGACGGCATCATACTGACCGGGCAGGAGACAGGGATGGCTCCACGTCCAGAAGAGGTCACGGCCATTCGCAAAGCCGTGCGAATTCCACTGTTCATCGGCAGCGGTCTTTCCCAGGAAAATCTGGAAGAGTTGTTGTTGCCGGCGGATGGAGCGATCATCGGCAGTTTTTTCAAGGTGGACGGCGAATTGAAAAATCCCGTCGACAGTTCGCGGGTAAAAAAATTCATGCAGGCGGTCAAGGCTGTCAGACAGGGATCTTAATCAAACGGGAAAATTCGCACCCCTATGTCGCTGCACTTGCCGGCAAAAACCGAGGAAAGCACCAGGATGTCGGCACCGGTTGCCGCATATTCCGCCGCATTGGTTTCGGTAATGCCGCCGGCGGCGGCAATTTTTACGGCGGTATTCACGTCCCGAACCTTTTTGATTATTTCCTTCAGGTCGGCACTCGGCATTTTATCGATCTGGATGATATCGATCCCGGCCTGTGCCGCCATCAAGGCCTCGCCTTCGTTTTCGACCTCCATGGTGAGTTTTTTGCCAGGCAACTTTTCCCGAACTTTATCGATGGTGGCCCAGAATCCCTTCAGGCCATCGGAAAACACCTTGTGATGTCTGAAAATCAGCACCGATTCGGACAGGCCGAGTCGATGCGGTTGCGCACCACCGCACAGCACCGCCTTGATGGTCAGTTTCTTGCCGCCCGGAAAAGATTTGCGGCTGGTCTCTACGGAGATAGACGGCTTGATTGCCTTGGCGCTGTCGACGATTCTTCTGGTTCGCGTGGCGATGCCGGATATGTGCTCTAGAAGGCTTAAAGAGACCCTCCATCCTGCGTGAAGAGCCTTGGCCGTTCCATCGACTTCAAGGAAATCGACCCCGGCCGGAAGATATTCCCCGCTCGGCACCAGGTGTTTCAGGGTGCCGCCTAATTTCTGAAAAAGCCGGCCGGCTTCCTCGGTGCAGCAGACGACCGTCGGTTCCCGGGTGGAAAAAAGGATCTTGCCCTTTTTATGGCCAATATCGAGAAGTTCCGTGGTCAGGTCACTGTAGGGGATATCTTCTTCTATCAAGCGATCGAGCAATCCGTCTGATACATAAACCGGCATTCTTTGTCCTCCTTTATCAATAGATGAGCTGTTTTTTCAATACCTTGCCAATTTTTGACAAGGCATAACTTCACTAATTTTCTCTGCAATGGCCTGAAATACTCTGCCTGCTTCGCAATTCGGTGCTGACACCATCAGGGGCGCTCCGGAGTCGCCACCTTTTCCGATCGCCAAATCAATGGGAATTTTCCCCAACAACGGCAGTTTAAACTCTTCGCTTAACTTTTCCCCACCCCCGCGGCCGAAAATCTCGATTGGTGTCTCCGTATGGCCGCAGAAAAAATAAGACATGTTCTCCACCAATCCGATAATTTTCATATTGAATCTTTTGAACAGATCAATGGCTCTCCGCACATCGGCCAAGGCCACTTCCTGTGGCGTTGTTACCATCAGGATTCCCGCCTCGGGAAGGGACTGCGCGACCGTAATGGAAGGATCTCCCGTTCCGGGCGGAAGATCCACAACCAGATAATCCAGATCTCCCCACAAGGCTTGTCCCAGCAATTGGTTTATTGCCTTGGATACAAGAGGTCCTCTCCAGGCAACCGGTTGGCCTTTTTCGGTAATCATGCCCAGCGACAGGATCCTGAGTCCAAACTTCTGCGCAGGAATCATCATCTGGTTTTCCCAGCCCGGCGGTTCGTCGAGCCCCAGCATTACCGGTACGCTCGGCCCGTAGACATCCGCATCCAGAAGACCGACCCTGCTGCCCTTTTCTGCCAGGGCCAGGGCGACATTTACAGCTATGGTGGTCTTACCTACTCCCCCTTTGCCGCTGGCTACGGCCAGAACATGACGCACTTTTTCCAAACCGGGCAACGATTTTTTGGGAGGAATTTTTTCCTCATCGAGCATAACGATATCCTCCTGGAGTTTTCGATCCTGCAATTCAGGCTTTCAATATGGACATTTGTTTCAAAACCGTTTGACGATCTTTATTTTAAATCCGTAGCCGTTATCACACGCCCTACCCCCACATCGATATAATTTTCTTCCCATTCCCTCCGAAACACTTCCCGGGCTGCATCTCCCGTACAATGACAGGGTCCCGCCCTTTCCACGCCAAGTCCCCGCAAACGGGAAATAACCGAGTTCAACCCATGCCGGGACTCGCCCAACAAATGAAAACCACCTAGCACCAGCAGAACCTCATCAGGAAACAGATCCTTCACTTTTTCCACGATCGTCACGATGCCGGGATGCGCACATCCGGTGACAACGATCAAGCCTCCGTCCGTTCGAATAACGAGTGACTGCTCTGGCGGCAATCCTCCGAGCGGGCCGGTCGTATAGACGCCTCGGCATATCCTTTCAGGGCCGGCAACAGGCTTCACGTCAGCTTTATGGGTTTTTATCCGGTTTCTGAAATCTGCCGGAAATGAATCCGGGATATAAACATCCACATCCGGATTTTCCAGGAGAAAGTCAAAAAGTCCTCCGACATGGTCGCCGTGAATGTGGGACAGCACGACCATGTCCGTTTCGAGCGGGCTGATACCCAGCTTGTGCATATTGTTCAACAGGACAGAGCCGCTGCCGCCCGTGTCGAAGAGAATGGTCTTCTCCGCTCCCTTGATCAGACAGGAAAAGCCCCACCCGGTATCCAGCAGTTCATCATAGGGGTTGTTGTCGTAAAGAATGGTCAAGGATATGTTCTGCAGTGTGATTTTGATTTCTCTGTCTGCTTCGTACATTGCCGCATCCTTGTTTGGGGGGCCGGCTGAAACATGGGAAGGGAAAAGCCCAAAGATGCAGCTGCAAGCGAACACCGCGACCGGCAACCTCATTCAGCCTCCTTTGAAATTATTTTTTCCCTGTTCTTCCGGGCGGTTTTTACTCTTTTCGGAGTCAGGTTATTCAGGCCTTGCAGCAGGCAAGAGACCAAAAACGTGCCGCAAAACGCTTCAGAGTGAAATCAGCAGAAATCTCATCAAGCCCCCGACCAGCAAGGCCGTAAACACCATGATGCCAACGGATTTGAACATATCCCGCATCCCCAGTTCTTTTACGAGAACGGCAAAGGTTCCGACGCAGGGAAAATAAATTGTAAGCAGGGTCGCGGCGATAACCAGTTGCATTGGAGTCATGCCGAGAGGCAAAAGCATGCCGACGGCCAGATCTTTTCTGAAAAACCCTATCAGGAGCACGATGCTCGCTTCCCTGGGAAGGCCCAGCCAACCTTCCATTACGGGAGAAAAAACGTTTCCAAGCAAGCCGATGAAACCCACCGCGTACAAGATGTTGATCAGCACCACGCCAAGAAACAGCCATGGAACAGCCTCGTTGACAAATCCCCGAATACGCATCCAGGTCTTCTTTGCGACGGCTCTGAGACTGGGTTTTCGGTAGGGCGGGATCTCCAGGAATATCTCAGGGGATTCCCCTCGCACGAATCGATTCATCAAGAGTCCGCCCACAATGTATACGAGCGCCAGGGTGCCGAAAACAAGGCCGAGATAGCCGAACCCGTATGGGCCGAGAATGGCCAGGACCATCGCTGTCTGGGCCATGCAGGGCACGGCGATTGCCATCAGGGTGGCAGAAATGAAACGCTCCTTGCGTGTTTCCAGGATGCGAGTGGACAAAGCCCCCGGCACGTTGCATCCCAGGCCGAGGAATACGGATATGATCCCATATCCATGCATCCCCAGTTTGTGAAAAACGTTGTCGGACAGAGTAGCCAGCCTTGGCAGATACCCGGAATCCTCCAGTATCGCCAAGGTGAAATAAAACGCCAGGATGTAAGGGAGAACCATGCCGAAGGGAACAAAAACGCCGGTAGTGAGGATGCCCAGGGATTGAACGAAATCGATTTCTCCCTCTATCAATTTGCCGATGAGAACATCGTGAAAAAAACCGCTTCCGAGGCGATCGCTCAAAGCCATTGCCAGTGGTCGATACAGTTCGAAAAGCGGCTCCAAAACATAGCCGATCAGATTTTCCCCGATGAGTCTGACCATCCAGAAAGCGGCGAATATCGCCGCCAGTGCTATCGGTACGCCCGTAGCCGGTTTGACAGTGGCATCGGCAAATTCCTCCCATACAGTGCGATTTCGAGTGGTTACCGTCTGCACCTTCTTGACGACTTGACCAATTTCCACCCAGCGCTCTTCTTCGCTGACCGGTTTAATTTTTTCCGAGGCACCGGCGTCTACGAGCTGTTTGACAAGATCGCTGATCCCCTCTCCCGCCAAAGCCACCGTCGGAACGACTGGGATTCCCAGAAGTTCTGCCAGCATTTTATCGCTGATGTAAATCCCGAGATGTTTTGCCTCGTCCCACATGTTCAAAGCAATGACTGTCGGTTTTTTCGTTTCCAGTATTTCCAGTGTCAAATACAGGTTTCTCTCGAGGCGGGTGGCATCCACGACATTGATGACCAGATCGGCTTGAGCGAACAAGGTCGCAGCGACTTTGTCGGCCCTGCTGGTCGGGATCAGGGAGTAGATTCCGGGCGCATCTATTACGTGAACCACTTCCCCCTCCAACCGCATCTTTCCCCTGGAGAAATCCACGGTTGTCCCGGGATAATTCGAGGTGATTACCTTGGCGCCAGTCAAACGGGAGAACACCACGCTCTTGCCGACATTGGGATTTCCCATCAAGACAATATTTTTCATGTCAAAGCCTGACGATGATTCGCTCGGCCATCATCCGACCAATGGTGGTCTGCTGCCGCTCAACTTCCACAACCAGGGGCCCGCCCAAAGGTTGTCTCGATACCAGTTTGATTCTTTGGCCTTCCCGGATGCCCATTGTTCTGAGCTTCCTCTGAAAAGAAATGCCTCCAAGCAGATCGACAATGGTCCCGCTTTCTCCTTCTTTTAACCCGGCAATCGAATTTTCCATGGTTTTCTCCACCATCACAGCATGGTCCTGGCAAGATGTGATAAGTATTTCACAAAAAGATTTTAATAGAATTGCCTTCTCAGGCTCTACATGTAGTTTAGCAGGCTGCTTCAAAAGTGTAGGAGCAAGTCGGGATGATGGAAAGGAAAAATTGCGAATTTCCCCTCAAAAAATAAAAAATTTTTCGAAAGAAAAATTTCGCAATTTACACGTTGATTATGGAGGGTTGTATTTCTCTATTTTGTCCATAAATATGCCTGCACAAAAGGATGCCAGCAAAACGTAAAATGCGAGCAAGAGGGTAAATCCGATGCCGAAATAGGTGACCATCAGGGGCAAAAGAGGGATTTTAATGGCTCTGCTGTACAGGAATACTGCTATCAGTCCACTGCTCATCCCCTCATCTTTCATATCTTTTAAAAAAGGATACCAGACAAAAATAGGTCCGTGGCTGAAAACACCACCGGCAATCGCAAGCAGATATCCTTTGATCCCGGTTCCTTTCCCAAGATACTTCCTAATCGCCTGCGGCCGGACAAGATAGTTCAGCAGAATCATAAAAAACAAAACAACCAGCATGGCAGGCGCTATTTTGAGCATCATTTTCCAGCTTTCTTGCAGGGAATCGAAAAAGATCCGGGAGTCCCAAAAAGCCAGCCCAAGATAGACCAGAGCTACCACGCAAAGAAAATACTCGCCGAAGTGAGATTTTTTTGCTTGCTTTTTCATATCTCAATGCAAAGCCAATAGAGTCAGAACCGTGGCGATCGAAACAGGGAAAACCAGAAGAAAGCTGACGAAGTTTCTGGCAACGGCAAACCGTCTGCCCAGGATCGAGGCTTCGGCGGGAAGCTGTATGATTCCCACCGTAACCCACGCGACAAGAAAGGCAGTGACCGCAAACAGGCTGCATCCCTGGGTAAGAATCTCCCCCCCGATAATGTAACTCGTCAACGCATTACCCGCCGAAATGCTGCCGGCAACGGATCCCACTAGCGTATCGCGGAACGCACCTCCGCCGAACAACCGGAAAAGCATTTCTTTCGATACGTTGGCCCGAAACATCCCCATCAGCAGAACCACTCCGAGCAACGTGGGCAAAGAAGCGGCAAAACTTCTAGTCGTATTTGAAATACATTGAATCAATCTGTTGTTTTTGGGGGGATTTTCCTTTTTCATATCTTCTCGATCTTCACGGCGCATATTTTCAATTCGGGAACCTTGGATATTGCATCGAGGCTATCGATGGTCAGCACATTCAGTTCGCTCGAATGAAACGTGCTGCAAACCGTTCCAACGGGCACCCTGTCCGTAACGCGTACTCCGATCTCGATCTGCCCCCGGCGAGAGGTTACCTTGACCTTTTCGCCATCTTCGATGGCCAGTTTTTCCGCATCGAGCGGATTCAATTCCAACCGATCCTCGGGAGCGAGTCTTGCGAGAGCCTTCGATTCGTGGGTATAGGCACCGGTCTGGAGGTGATACAATTCCTTGGCGCTGGTCAGCAGGAACGGGTATTCCTGATCTGTCTCCTCGGCGGGAGGCTGGTATCCCGCCGGGAAAAATTTCCCTTTCCCCGTGTCGGTCCTGAAGGTTTCACCCCACAGAAATTCGGTCCCGGGATGCTCTTTGGTCGGGCAGGGTGTACGTAAACCGGCCTCTTCCAACCGGTCATAACTGATGCCGCCATAAGAGGGCGTCAGGGATGCGATCTCGTCCATGATCTCCTTCGGAGAAGCGTAATTCATTTCATAGCCCATCCTGCGGCCGAGTTCGCACAGGACCTCCCAGTCGGGCCTGCTTGCTCCAATCGGATCGATGATCTTGCGCACGCGCTGGACAAGCCGCCAGGAACTGGTATAGGTGCCGTCTTTTTCAGCAAAGGAACTGGCCGGCAGAACCACATCCGCGATCTGCGCGGTCTCGTTCAGGAACATGTCCTGAACGACGATGAAATCCATGGCCTTCAGGATTTCCCGGGTTTTGTTGAGATTGGGACTGTATTTGAGCAGATTGGATCCCGTGACGTACAAAGCTTTTATCTTGTCCTTGCTGAGAATCATCTCGGACTGGGTCAGCCCCGGTTTTCCAGACAGGGAAACACCCCAGGCTGTTTCGAATTTTTGTATGACCTCTGGATTGGACACGGCTTGTCCGCCAGGATAAGCCGTAGGCGAACATCCCATGTCGGCGGCGCCTGTGCCGTTGTTATGCTTGCCGATGGCGTTGACACCCGTGCCGGCCTTGCCAATGTTGCCGGTCAGCAGCGCCAGGTTGCACAGTCCGGCGACATTGTCCGTTCCGTAGATGTGCTGGGCCACTCCCATGCCGTAAAACAGGGCTGCCCGATCGGCTTTCCCGTAGAGTCGGGCCGCCTCGATGATCTTTTCCCGGGGAACGCCGGTGATCTCTTCCACTCTTTCCGGCGAATAATCCGCGACCACTTTTCGCAGTTCTTCCATGCCGCTGGTT
>JAFGEX010000073.1 GCA_016931355.1 bacterium | reverse complement strand
GCTGGTATTCCTGTATGCGACACTGACATGAATCCAGTCCGCGAGTAGGGCGCGGTACGTTTCGAGGCCCAATGTCTGCGGGATGTTGTTGTGCCCTGCTCCGGACACGAGCCGCAGAGACTTGGGTTCAGGGGCGTTCTGAAAGACGACCTTCCCGTTGTCGCGGAACCGCACAAAATCGTCATCCGAACCGTGGAACAGCAGAAAAGGCGTTTGGATGCGCCGGACGCGCTCCGCGTTGTCGAACGTCCCGTGCGTCAGCCATCCTGAAGGCAGCGCAAGGTTGAGGGCCCCCTGGGTCAACGCAGCGGCTGAGGCGAAAGGGGCCTCCGCAACGAGGAACAGCGGATCGACAACCTCCGCCGCAAGATAGATGGATGCGACGTTGCCCAGCGAATAGCCGTAAAGCCCCAAGGAATCCGCTTCCACCTCCGGCCGGGCCAGTACATAGTCGAGAGCGGCCCCGGCGTCTGCGAGCATGGCCTCTTCCGAAAACGTTCCTTCCGAACGGCCGAATCCCTCATAATCGAAGATGAACAGGTTGACTCCGAGTTCATGGAGGAACAGAACCCGGTCCCAGTATTCATCGATGTGATGCTTGTTGCCGTGGCAGTACAGAATCGTGATCCCGGGGCGCCCGCCCTTTGACGCCACCCAGAATCCGTAGAGCGTGTTGCCATTGCTCTCGCATGTGACAGACTCGATCAGCGAATCCGGTATGGTGTTGCCGGGCAGCATGTACGCGTCCACAGCCTTTTCATTGGCCAGGAAGCCGTCCATTTCCATGCAGCCCGCAAGCGCCAGGAGGCATGCGAGAACCGTCAGGCCGGCGATCTTCATTCTAGAACCTCCTTTGGATGGAGACAAGCGGCGTGACCGCCCCTTGGTTCCCGACGGTCATAAATTTCGCTGCCAGCCGGTCCGTCTCGATGTTCGCCCCGTTCCACTTGAGCTCCGTTAAAAGGGCACAGCGCCCTCCGATGTTCCACTGAATGCCGATGAACGGGGAGAAAATGAAGGATTCGGCCTCCTCGTCGTATTCGGGGCGGGCGAGAGGAACGGCCAGATCGCCCCCGGCGTACAGAAGACCCGGTCCTGTTTTCCAGGATGCGGAGGCCGAAACTGTGGGATAGAAGAAAAACCGGCTTTCGACAGTCTGCTTCAGGCTTGCAAATAAGAAGACTCTCGGGCCGATGCCGATGGTCGGCTTCCATCCGTCGTTACGGAGCGGGAACCAGGCGGCGCCTGCATCCAAGCCGGCCACGCCGTAGACGAGCGGCAGCAGATGCACCGCCGCGTTTGCATTGACACTGCTGCTGACGCCGTAGTCCGCTCCGGCCAACAGATAGGGGATCGGGACATGGGTCCCGAAGGCCTCAACGATCGGTCCGCCGATGCCGATATTCGGGGCGAGCCTGCCCCGGCCCAGAGGGACGAGGTTCGTATGCGCGGCGCATCCGGCCAGCAACATCACGGTCGCCGGCCAGGACTTGAGTGAGGATATCTTCATCACCTGTATCCCTCCCTTGTTCATTCCTGGACAACCGGACCGCTCGGGTGACGGGATGGCTGTTCGCTTCCTTTATAAGAGATCTGAATCTGACAGCGAGCGAATTCCCCGCGGCTTGCGGTGGAGAATCTTCAATGACGCGGGAATGGGATTCCGTTCCTCCCGAATGGTCCGGTGTATCATTCAATCACCTTTTCGACTCTGCCGCCCTTTTTCGATTCATAGATAAAACGCCAGGGGCCTTTCCCCTCCGCCAGCCAGCGCAGCCGGACCATGCCCATGCCCGGTACCCTATCGACTGCCAGGCGGTCCGGCCTGTATTTCTGCTCCCGGACCAGATTCAGGTAGGGATCCTCCACGATGAATCCGGCCACGATTTTTCCGGAAACAGGCTTGAGCATCGCGAAATCGGGCATTGTGGACTTCACATTGATTTCCCGTGCGGAGCGGGACGGCAGCACCCGCATGTTCCGTATGATGACATCGACCTGACGGAGATTTCCGCCCAGGCTGCTGACGGACGCGGAATCCACCCTGAGCAGGGGGAGATGATGGGCATGGAACAGGGTGAACGCCGCGTTCCTGTGGCACATCTCCTCCAGCAGGAAGGAGGGGGCCGTGCGCGTCCAGGCCTTTTTCAATCCCCCGATCTCGATGTCGCCGTACTGTGGATGCCGGTATTTTGTCCAGGGGACCACCCCTTCTCCGAAAAGCAGCAGTTTGTCGAACCGGTAATTTTCCCTGCGCCGTCCGAACCATCCGGATGATTCATCCTTTTTCCGGAAATAGTCGAAGGATGTCCAGAGCTCGTTGGTGAACGTGAACACGCCCTGCACACAGTAGAACCAGTCCAGTTCGCCGCCCCACACGGGATACATGTCTTTTTCAAGAACGATGTACCGGTAACCCGGCAGCATTTCTTCCCCCAGTTTCCCGAGAAAATCGTAGATGCGCACATCGGCCGGGTCGTAGCTGTCGTCGCTTGTCTGTCCCGGCCCGCGGAGGATCAGGCCTCCCGAATTGTGATAGGACTGCGCGCCTGAGATGTTCGGATGGGCCATCACGAAGTCCGCGACTGCCCGGTTCTCCGGTATGGAGAACGGATACTGGTCCGAACCGGACTCCACGTAAGACGGCTGCCAGTTCCAGGCCCAGTTCCGGTTGGGGTCGTAGTAACCGGGGCCGTCCTCGTTGATGCGGCCGTCGCCGTCGTTGTCTAATCCTTCCCATTCCAGGAAATCGTAATTTCCCGTCTCATCCTCCCGGCATTCGATCATGAGCCTGGGATCATCGGGATCGTCCTTCCACCTGCCTGACGGATTCAGCTTGCGCATCATGACGATGTTTCCGTCCCCGTCCAAATCATCGAATCCGTCCTCATCCATCAGGCCGTCCCCGTCGTCGTCCCTGGGGAGCAGGCCGGACCTGGGTGAATGCGGCATGTTGGGTTCGTGCATGAAATGGTCTCGGGCATCCGGATTGATCGTGGGCAGGATGTAGAAGGCCTTCTCCTTCAGAAGGCCTGTGATCCATTCGACCTGTCCGCGGCTTTCCGCCAGGTACCAGGCCGTGTAAAGGGCGACTTCAGCGCCCTGTATCTCGTTCGAGTGGATGTTGCCGTCTATGTACATGGCCGGTTTTTCGTCCGCATCCCCGGTGGTAAAATCCGTCACGGTCAGAAGGGGGATGTCCCTGCCCTGCACGGATTTCCCGATGCTGCCGAAGCGGACCAGGTTTGGATGGGCCTTGGCCAGCCGGGCGCAGATTCCGGCGATCCCCTCCGTGTCATAGTACCGGTTCCATGCGATTTCAGTTTTGGGATGATGCGGCGCTCCCATGGCCTTCAACGCGCTGGCAGTCATGTCCTCAGCGCGCAGCAGGGCACCGGCATAGAGAAGGCTGATCGCCAGAACCCGGCACATCCGTTTTCCCGCCGCGAGGTTCATTTTCTTTCGCATACGATCTCCCTGGTCGGAATCATTCGCTGGGTTGAAACTTTTTGAAAAGGAAAACGCCCCGGCAGCTTTCGGATGGGAATCTTCGACCGGTCAAGAAGAACACATCCCTATCCGCTCGTTTGCTTCGGGTTAAACCCCGGGGCAGATCCCGCGGCAAGCTGCAGGGCTTGCGCTCGCTTTTTCAATCAGGGGTCCGGCCTGCCCGCAGTCCATGCGGCCGGGAATCCGCCCGATTCCGGATTCATCACTTTAATACAACAATCTCTTCCGCGGTTGCGGATACCGGGCAGCCCGCCCGCAAAGCGATCCGGCTGCCGGTAGGGCCTGTCAGGATCCAGGACCGGCTTGCGGTCCCTCCGCTTCCCTTTAGGCATTCGATCTGTTCGTGGATTTGTCCGGATGCGATGCGCACCGCCGGATCCGGTTTCAGCTCAGTCAGGACCTTCCGGTTCCACTGCACCTTTTTCCCGAGGGCCGTGCAGGTGGGCAGGAATCCCTCGTTGGTCAGATAAACGGTCAGCCTGAATACGGAATCCTGAAGTTTTTCGATTTTCGTCCGGATCGAGATGCGGGGCAGCAGGGATGCCAGCTTTACGGCAAATTCGGCGAATTTCAGTCCGAGGCCTTCGAGGCTGTCCGGCGGCGGGCAGGTTGCGGAAAAAGGCCTGAATCCGCCTGTCTTCGCTTTCTGATCCGGGAAATCCGGATGCTTCACAGGGGTCCAGGGGATGAATTGGTCCGTGCGCCCTGTTTTTTCCATCCATTTCCACAACCGTTTTTCATATGCGAGCGTATCCTCTTTTCGTCCTTTTTCATCCGGCCCGTCCGTTTTCGGCTTCCCGGGGGATGTGGATGAGTCCGGAGGCTGCGGTTCCGGGTCCCGGATGAGGGGAGGCCACCAGGGACGTGTGCTGAAGGACCATCTGCCGAGATGGAAATAAATCCAGTCCGCGAGGCAGCCTTCACCCTTTTCACAAGGCGGCGGGTCTCGGAATCCACAGGTTTTCGCGAATGATCCGGATACGGCGGCGATTATTTTCGCATCCTCAGGCAGTACGGCGGTCACAGGCTGTGGCTCCTCCTCCATGCCCGGCTTCAAGGCCTGTTCCGGGGCCTCCTTGATTTCCGGCGGGTGGTTGAGATTGTCCGGCGGACCGAAGCTCAACACAGCCGCAATATCCGGATGGGAAAACAGGAAATCCGCCACTGCCCGGGATTCAGGTTCTGAGACCGGATGCGGGCCTGATCCGGCCTGAAAAAAACGGTAGTTGAAGGAAAAATTACGGTTGATGTTGACCCCGCCCTTGGGATCTTCGTTGAACAAACCGTCCTTGTCGTTGTCCAATCCCTCTGAAAACATTTTGTACCGGCCTTTTTCGCCCCTTTCCGGCAGCGCCTTCCGCATCAGGTGGGGATAAAGCGTATCCTGCATGTATTCCCCTTCAGGATCCTCTATCCGCATCGTGGTGATCAGACCGTCACCGTTCAGATCGTCGCATCCATCCTCGCCCTTCACGCCGTCCGCATCCAGATCCAGGGGCCTGGTGTTCAGCACATTCTCCCGGACGGGTTTTCCGAACGCGCTTTCCGCTGCGTCCGGATTGATGCGGGGCAGGAAATAGAAACGGATCTGTTTGAGCCGCAGGGCCGTGGAATCGGACCCCATGCGTTTTTCCGCAATGTGTCTCATCATGGAAAGCGTGATTTCCGTGGATGCGAGGTCGCTGCCTTCCGCCCCGCCGATGATGCACAGCGCCGGATTTTCCGTTTTCCCATCCGTGAGAGATACGGCCCAGATATCCAGGCCTGCATGCGATTTGCCGAGCGACTCGACGCGGAGTTCCCTGAATTCGCCTGCAAGGGAATGGATCGCCCGGGTCAGGCCTTTGAAATCGTGGTAACCCGTCTGTCCTGCAAAGGATGCCGTTGCGCCATGGACTGCGATCAGCAGGGAAAGGAATGCCTTTTGGATTGGAATGTTCATCCGGAATCCTCCAAACGCGGGGATGATGGATGTCATGATATTCACGAACTCCGGGGAGATCTACGACCTCCCGGAGGTGAAGTCTTTCATTTCATCAGGACCATCCGTCTGGATTTGACCCTGTTTTCACTCCTGATTCTGTAGATATAAATCCCGCTCGGCATCGGTTGGCCATGATCATTCCGTCCGTCCCAGCGAACAGCATATTTCCCCGGTGCTTTTCGTTCATCAACCAGCGTCCGGACGGATTGCCCTGTGAGATTGAACACAGAGATTTTAACAGAACCCTGTTCTGGAATCGCATAATGAATCATCGTTTCAGGATTGAACGGATTGGGATAATTCTGGCTCAATTCGAGGCTGCGTGGGATTGCGTCGGGATTTTCATCGACCGCGGAGTCCGTCCATCCGAATGCCCGGACCAGGGCCTTGATTTCCGGATTGCTCATGAACAGCCTCCAGCAGAGCCCGGTGCGGTGGTTCTCGATCATGGGCGCCATGGGCCCCTGGTCTATGGCAATATAGAATGAGGCGAACCAGTCCTGGCCCGGATTGAAGGCGTCGGTGAATCCGAATTCGCCCCAGAGCCTGGACCCGTATTTGAAATAAAAATTCCTGATTGCCTGCATGCTCTCCACAGGCGTG